>JAGPUY010000045.1 GCA_018067265.1 Oceanihabitans sp.
ATACGGACTTAAAAGCATTTAAGAATACTTCACTAATAAATCCAGGAAGCAATGCCGCAATGAAAAAAGTATCTAGTAGCTCGGATAAACCAAAAGAGCCAGCGACAATAATTTCTTTATAAAAACCTAGGCCTTTTACTAAAATGCTAATAATAGCCACCGTAATCACATTGATTACGGTAGGATTTTTTATTGCTTTTTTAAAGGCTTGTATGTAGTTGCTTAGTTTCAATTAATCTATAATAGTTTTTTTAATGGCCAACCAATAGTAAAACAAACTTTTAATAATTTGCTTTGGATTGCTTGTTGGTATTCTTTTAAGTTAAACTCTAAATATTGTGAAGCTCTTAATAAAGTGTACACTCGTTTTACAAAGAGCATCGGTTTTTTAAATAAATAATCTTGGTAATACCAATTAAGAACAGATAATGAATAAATAGCCATTCCGAAAGCATCATTTTTATGGTTTTGAATAGAAATCGCATTTTCTGTATCTAAGTAATAGGTGCGTAAAGTGGTGTTAATGTATTTGGTGTCAAAGCCTTGTTTGGCAATAAGCTCCCAAATAACACCTTCCGGTATGTAACCACGAGAAAAAATATTACTGTTTACTTGAATGTTTTTTAAGATTTCGGTTTTCGTAAAACCCCATTTTTCAGAAGCATTTGGTTGCTCCATCTGCTGTTTAAAGGTGTTACTATAATACGGAGATGTTTTAAAAGGTTCACCAACCAAATTACCAAATTGGTCGTTACATAAACAAGTGACACCGCTTATGTTTTTCTGTTTTTCTATAGGAATTGCCTCGTACTCGTCTTTAAATACTTCCAAAGCATCGGGAGTACATGCGTCATCCGAATCAAAAGGCAAAATGAATTTTCCTTTTGCAACTTGAATCGCTTGCATAAAACAAGCCATTTTGTGTTTGTTAATTTTGTTGTTTATATAATGTACCGGAAATGTCGCCGTTTTTATTAGTTCTAGAGCAACGTCATGTGAATTGTCTTTAGAGCCGTCATTAATCATAACCAATTCAAAATCTCTAAACGTTTGTGCATTTAAAGATTTAAAAACGCGCTCTAGCGTATCTGCTCTATTATATATAGGAGTAAATACAGTAAACGTATATTCAAAATTTAGCGTTTCTTGCTCCTTATAGGTTGGTAATAAATTAACTAGCTGCATTTTATTGTAAAACTTTATAAATTAATTCTTTCCATTTATTTGCGATAAATTCGGCTTCAAATATGCTGGTACTTTCTATTGCTTTTTCTTTAAATTGAATTTGTAAATCGGTATTATGTATTAATAAGGAGAGTTTCTTTTCTAAATGTAATTGATCGTTTATCGGAATTAAAAAGCCATTTTCGCCATCGTTAATAATTTCGGAAGGACCAGAAGGACAATTCGTCGCAATACTAGGTAGGCCGTAATACATCGCTTCAATTAAAGCATTAGGAAAACCTTCGTAATTGGAAGGTAATACAAATATTTTTGCCGTATTGTAGTACTTCGAAATATCTTTTACATTACCAATAAAGTCTATGCTATCCTTTAAATGTAATTCGTTGACCAGGTTTTTATATTCTTCCTTTTTAGTACCATCACCTATTAATAGGAGTTTATAATTACTTCTTTCTATGTTGGCGAAAGCTCTGATTAATAATTCCTGATTTTTTTGATCTTCTAATCTGCCAACACATATAATATGGTTGTTTTTGGTGGCATCTAGGTTTCGTTGTTCTACTAATTCTTCCGCTATCGGATTGTTTATAATTTGTACTTTATCCGCTTTAATAAGTTTCGTAAAATAGTTTTTGATGTCTTTGGTTTGTATCACTAAAGCATCCGTTTTAGGATAAACGAATTTTCTAACTTTTACCCAAAAGCTACTAATACTGCCAAATTGCGGATGAATACGCTCGCTAATAATAGACGGTTTTTTAAGTCGTTTTCCTACCAAAATGGCGTAAATGTTTGCAATCGTGGTAAAGCCAATAATAACATCCGATTTTTCCTTAGCTATTAATTTTCGGCATGTAGTTATTAATTGGAAATGATTGGTTATCGATTGCACAAAAGAAGGCGCACTATTATATACGTCTTTACAAAACACAACTTTAATATTTGTGTTTAAATTGTAAAATGGTGTGCATTGGTATAAAACCACAATAACAATATCAAAATCATTAATTAATTGATTTGTTAGTGTCGTTACCACGCGTTCTGCACCTCCAGCTTTCAGGCTAGGTATTATAAAAGCAAGTCTTTTTCTTTTCAAGAAATTCTTGATTGTAGGATTAGGTACAAAGGGAATACGTAATCTTGATTAATAGCACAATAAAAATAGTACTTTTTTAGATTGTAGTGCTATTAGTTTATACATATTAGATGAAATACCTCTTTTGTATTTAAAGTGTATTGTTATTTTTCTTACAAGCAGATAATCAGATAATTAAGTTTTTTGCTTATTTTGCGTTTTAAAAAATCCAAACGGCTGTTTGATGCGTATATAAAACAATTTGCGTTTCTGAAAGTTATGTAACCATTTGATTTAGTTTCGATTAAGAGTGAAT
>JAGPUY010000061.1 GCA_018067265.1 Oceanihabitans sp.
AAAATCACTTTTGTAAGCACAATACATAAGGAAATTGGCAAATGTAATGCTGATGCGTTATGTAATATTATAGAGAAAGAAAAGCCTCAAGTTATTTTTCTAGAAGCACTTCAGGAAACATATACAAAGTATGAAAAGGATTTGTTTTCCTCATTTGAAATCTTTCATAAGAAACTGGAGATAAAAGCTATTCAGAAATACGGTTTAAACAACTCTTGTGCATATATTCCTGTCCTTGATAATGGATTATCAGATGCATTTATAAGAAAATACGAAATAGTTTGTGAAAATAGAGAAATGCAAAAATTGATTGATAATTTCAATTCTTTGGCCGCTATGCATGGCTTCAATTTTCTTAACAGTACTGAAAGCATTAATCTTCAAAAAAATATGCGTCTGTTAGAAAGCCAGATTATTGTGGATTGTGAGTTCGAAAAAACCGTACTTTTAGATATTGATCAATATGAGAACGCAATGATTCGCAATATTTATTCATATTCTAAGGAAAACAATTTCAACTCGGCAATTTTTATGTGTGGTGTAGCGCACAGAAAATCTATTATAGAAAAGATTAAAAAATTTAATAAGCAAAAAGAATTAAATCTTAATTGGATGGTTTTTGGAAATTAATCTATCCTTTTTCACAAACCCCAAAAAACATTTACAATTCCCTTAACATTTCCCCCCTTCCCTTTTCCTAAAAAAGAACTAACTTGTCCCAACAAATTATGACAAGCGTTATTATGCAAAAAAGACAACATGTATTCGGGGTATTTGCCCTCTTATTTTTAGCAATTACCATTGGTTTTGCACAAGAAAAAACGGTTCCTGTTTTTAAAGACGGAGAAGCACAAATAGTAGCAGGTTTTAGTGATTATAAAGATTGGATACGTCAGGACCTTTGGGTAGAAACTACCTTTAATACCGATGGCGACAATACACTAGACAGAATGCACGTTGCTGTTACGAGACCAAAACAAACCGATACCGAAGGTTTAAAATTACCTGTGGTGTATGTAAGTAGCCCATATTTTGCAGGTGTTGCAGCAGATCTTCCAGGTGTGATGTGGGATGTCGATCATGAACTTGGAGAAACCGCAAAAGAGCGTGTACATCCAGAAGTAGTTCGTAGAGGAGAACGTCCAATCATTTCCAACTCCCATCTTAAAAAATGGGTACCTCGTGGGTATATCGTGGTACATTCGTCTTCTCCAGGAACCGGTTTATCGCAAGGTAGCCCAACCGTTGGCGGACAAAATGAATCCCTAGCGCCAAAGGCAGTTATCGATTGGTTAAATGGTCGCGCAAAAGGATATACTACGCCACATGGCAACGAAGAGGTAAAAGCAACTTGGACTACCGGAAAAGTAGGTATGACAGGAACTTCATATAACGGAACGATTCCGCTTGCTGCTGCTACAACAGGTGTGGAAGGTCTAGAAGCTATTATTCCTATTGCGCCAAACACTTCCTATTATCATTATTATAGATCGAACGGATTGGTGCGTTCTCCAGGTGGTTATTTAGGAGAAGATATTGATGTGTTATATGATTTTATTCATAGTGGTGACGAAAGCAAACGTCCGTATAACAATAAAACCGTTAGAGATACCGAAATGAAAAACGGTATGGACAGAATTACTGGAGATTATAATGAATTTTGGTCTGGACGTGATTATTTAAATCAGATGACCAACATGAAAGCGGCGTTATTAATGTCGCATGGTTTTAATGATTGGAATGTGATGCCAGAACATAGTAATCGTATCTACCAAAGAGCGAAAGAAATGGGATTAGATACCCAAGTATATTACCATCAAAACGGACATGGCGGACCACCACCAATGACCATGATGAATCGTTGGTTTACCCATTATTTACATGGTGTAGATAATCGTGTGGAAAGCGATGCACAAGCTTGGATTGTAAGAGAAAATGACAAACAAGATAATCCTACTGCATATAAAGCATATCCAAATCCGGATGCAAAACCAGTGACTTTACACCTAAATAAAGGTGGAAATGCTAGCGGTAAATTAACCTTGGAACAAAATAAAAAACAAGGAAAAGAAACCTTGACAGATGATTTTAATATCTCTGGAAAAGATCTTGCTACTGCTAAAAAATCGGAGAACAGATTATTATTTGTTACCAATACCCTTTCGCAAGACGTACATCTTTCTGGAGAAAGCGAAATTACTATTAGCGTTGCGAGTAGTAAAGCTGCAGCAAATTTATCGGTTTGGATGGTTTCCCTTCCGTGGAAAGAAGACACCAAAATCATTACAGATAATATTATTACTCGTGGTTGGGCAGATCCGCAAAATTCTAAATCGTTAACAGAAAGTGCTCCTTTAAAACCAGGAGCATTCTACGATTTAAAATTTAAATTACAACCAGACGATCAAATCATTCCTGCTGGACAACAAATAGGTTTAGTGATTTTCTCTAGTGATAAAGAATTTACATTACACCCAAAACCAGGAACCGAAGTCACTATCGACTTAGATAAAACAAATATTTCTATTCCTGTGGTTGGCGGAATAGATGCATTAAAAAAAGCTACAAAATAAGATGCTCGGACTTAAATTAGAAACAGATCCACGTTGGGCAAATATTGCAGAATCGAACTTAGAAGATATTCTAGTAGATCATGCTTGGTGTGAACAAAAAGCAGCAACAAATGCAATTAAATTGGTATCGCTAAATCCGCAACACGTGGATTTAGTGACCGATCTTTTAGTCATCGCGCAAGAGGAATTAGAGCACTTTCAAATGGTGCATAATATTATTAAAGAACGCGGTTATACTTTAGGTCCTGTAAAAAAAGACTCCTATGTCAATGAGCTGGCTAAATTTATAATGAAAGGCGGAAACAGAAACCAGCAATTGGTAGACAGACTTTTGTTTTCGGCAATGATTGAAGCACGAAGCTGCGAACGTTTTAGACTTTTATCTACCACGATGAAAGACCAAGAACTAGCCAATTTTTATCATGACCTTATGGTTAGCGAAGCTGGACATTATACCACTTTTATTGGCTTTGCAAGAAAATATGGTACCGGTATAGATGTCGAAAAACGCTGGCAAGAATTTTTAGATTTTGAAGGCGAACTGATTAAGAGTTATGGTAAAAGTGAAACCATTCACGGATAAATTCCTATAACCAAACAGCTTTTGAAACTTCCCTTTTCCGATAGAAAAAAGTTTATACTATTTGCCCTAAAACAACATGTAGGGCTTTTTGGTATTTGGTTGGTTTTCGTTTTATTCGGAAGTACTTTTGCATATTTAGGTAGTAATGTGGAAGAAAATGGATTCGGATTTATGCTTTTCGGATTTGCCTTTATTATACTAAGCACAGGGTTCCTGTTATATGTACTTCCTTCTAGCATCCTGCATTATTACGAACAAGCACTCACTAAAAAACACGGAAGCTACACCACTGCAAAAGTGACTAATAAGAGAGTGGAAGACTATTCGCATACCACAAGTGCTTTCCATGGCGGAAACTCTAAAAAGGTAGCCGAATTTCTTTACGTTATTGCATTTGAATTCACCTACAACAATAAAACATATGCCTCGGAATGCTTTTTGGAACACCAAACCACTTTTGATGCGATTCCCTTAGGAACCGAATTACCGATTCAGTTTTTAAAAACCAATCCGAATACAATAACCTTACGAAGACGTAAGCTTGCCAAACAATTGGGTATAAAAGCGAATTTGTGTAATTAGCTAACTTCCCCAAAAAGATACTTCACGCATTGAAAAGCGCCGTTTACTAATTACCGGTTTTAAAACCCCTATAAGATATATAGGTTTGATGTATACTAACATTAAAACTTTATATCATGAAAAATCAAATCCAATTAAACATCCAAACACCTTGTTCTGAAGATTTCAATACATTTTCTCCAACGGCAAAAGGTGGCTTTTGTGGTTCTTGCACAAAAGAAGTGATCGACTTCACTGCCATGCCTGCTTCAGAGATTATTGCATATTTTAAAACTAAAGAAACAGCAAACACTTGTGGTAGATTTAAAAGCAACCAATTAACGACGTATAGCCAACCAACAGAAAAAAGTAAATTCCGCAGTATTGTAAGTGGCATTGGTTTAGCGTGTTTATCTATTTTCAGCATGACTTCTGCACAAGCACAAGACACTAAAAAAGTAGAAACTACAGGAAATCCTTCCGAAATAAATACCGCAGATCAACAACAAGAAATAGAAGTAAAAGGAACTATTTTAGACGAAAACGGTTTGGCATTACCTACAGCAACAGTCATTTTACAAAACTCTACCATAGGAACAAGTACCAATTTTGATGGCTATTTTGAGTTTCCTAAAAAACTAAAAAAAGGAGATGTTTTATTATTTAGTTATGTTGGTTATAAAACTAAAAAGCTAATTATTACTAGTGAAAATTCCATTTCTAAAATTAATCTACAAGTAGATATGACCATGGATGCTTGTATTATCACAGGAAAAGTTGCGGTTAAAAAAGTGTATGCTTCCAAAAAATAATAAAATAATATATGAACAAGACTCTCTTCTATATTGCTATTTTATTTTTAAATAGTGCTATTGCGCAAGTATCCGTTTTTAAATACATCGACTTCACGATTGCAGATAATACGGCCATGCTTCACGAAGGCAAAGGTTTAGAAAACCTTCCGTTACTTGCGTATCACCTTACGCATAAATTACCTACTGATGTCGAAAAATTTAGAGCAATTTACACTTGGGTTTGTCAAAATATAAAAGGAGATGCCAGACAAGACCACAAAGTTACAAAGCAAAGAAAAAAACTAAAAAACGATAGTGTAGCCTATTTAAAATGGAATGATACCTACAAGAAAATAGCATTTGCAACGCTATTGAAAAATAAAAAAACCATGTGTACTGGTTATGCCTATTTAATTAAAGAATTGTGTTTTATAGCGAATATCGAATGTGAAATTATTAATGGTTATGGTCGATCTACAGAAGCAAATATTTTCGATTTAGAATTAGTAAATCATTCGTGGAATGCCGTAAAACTAGGCAACAAATGGTATGTATGTGATGCTACTTGGTCTAGTGGTTATATGATGAACTATTCGCGTTTTGTGCAAGATTATAATGATGGTTACTTTTTAACAGATCCAGTATTGTTTGCGAAGAATCATTATCCGTCGCAAAAAAAATGGTTATTAGATACTACTTTAATAGCTTCCAAATTTACTGCTTCTCCTTTAGTTTATGGCGAAACGTTTACCCATAAAATAATTCCTGTACATCCGAAAGAAATGGAAAGTACCTATGAAGTAAACGAAGAAATTCTATTTCGATTTAAAACCTTAAAAGCGATTAATACCAATAAAATAGCCCTTATACAATATTCTGGAATGTTGGAAAAAGCGTTCCCAATAGATAATCTTAAAAACGAAAACGGCTACCTAAGTTTTACTACGCTTATTACACAAAAAGGCGATTATGATGTGCATTTAAAAATGGCAGATGACATTGTTGCAACCTATACCATAAGCGTAACTAAAAGTTAATACCACAGGACTTTATTGTTTTATAATTAACACAAGATTCACGTCACTAAAAACAATTAAACTACCTTTGCATCACGATGCAAAACAAGTTAAAAAACTACTTAATAACTACTGAGTTATTCCTTAAAGGCTCCAGCTTTTACCGAGGAATTGTACTTACTATTGCTGTAGTTTCTCCTTTAGTTATTTTTAATGCTATCGACTTATTTCAATTCGCTCCTGCCCTAGCGCTTGGTACTTTTTTAAACGCACCAAGTGATGTTCCTGGCAGTTTAAAACGCAAAATAAATGGGATTCTAATTAGTATTATTCTTACTATGTTAGTAACGTTTATCATACTGGTAACCAAACCTGTTTTTGTTATATTACTATTGGCAATTGCTGTTTTAAGTTTCGCTATTAGTTTAATTTCGGTGTACGGATTTAGAGCGTCTTTAATTTCTTTTTCTGGTTTATTAGCCATTGTATTGTCCTTAGCTGTAGAAAAAACAGATTTAAAATCGATTGCGCTTCATGTTGGGTTATTAGGCCTTGGAGGAATTTGGTATTTAACGGTTTCGTTACTTTCTAATTGGTTGTTTCCAAGAAAAGATGATGATCAACTACTTTCCGATACCTTATCCCTTACTGGACAATATTTAAAAATAAGAGCCAAGCTACTTACGAAACCGAATAAGCGTGAGAAATTTTCAAAAAAAGCATTAATCCTACAAACACAAATAAGCGAAAAACACGAAACGTTAAGAGAGTTATTACTAGAAGGCAGAAAACGTTCTGGTAGATCTTTTTCTAACGAGCGACGTCTTTTAATATTTATATCTTTAGTCGATATTTTTGAATTGGCTTTAGCAAACTCCTTAGATTATTCGAAAATAGATTCGCTATTTGGTTTGCATAAAACACATTTAAAATCTTTTAAAAAAATGAATAAAGTAATGGGAAATCACCTCATCACTTTATCCGAACTTTTAATAAAAAAAGGAGTGCTTCCAGAAATGGATTTATTAAATAAAACCTATAAAAACACCGAAAAGGCAATCCAAGATTATGTAGACGAAGTACGCTTACCAAAAGCCCGAGAAGGCGCAATCACGCTTAGAAACCTTCAAGATTACCAAAAGCAATTATTACAAGAAGTTAAAGCGATTAGACGTGTTTTAAAGAAAGTAAAAGACAATACCAAAGCCTCTTTAAAAGCCCAAGATTCAAAACAATTTTTAACCTCTCAAGAGTACCGATTCAATGTATTGCTTCAGCATTTTAGTTTAAAATCACCAATGCTTAGACATGCTTTACGACTTACAGCAGCTATTGTTTTTGGCTTTCTTTTAGGAAGTGTTTTAGACTTAAAAAATGCCTATTGGATTGTATTAAGTATTGTTGTTATCATGCGACCAAATTACGGTCTTACTAAAGAGCGCTCTAAAAACCGAATTATAGGAACAATCATTGGCGCCATAATAGCAACAACCATTATTTTAATTACCCAAAACACGACCGTTTATATGGTGTTAGCGGTAATTTCCCTAACCTTCGCGTTTTCTCTAATACAGCAAAGCTATAAAGCTGGAGCTGCATTTATAACCTTAAATATTATATTTGTTTATTCGTTGATCGACCCCAACGCTTTTTTGGTGGTACAATATCGTGTTATAGATACCGTACTTGGTGCTAGTATTGCCGTTTTGGCGAATTACATACTTTTCCCAAGTTGGGAATATAAAAACTTAGATTCGGTGATTGTAAATGTAATTACATCCAATAGTAATTATTTAGAAGCCACTAAAAAATTATACCACCATAAAGAAGCAAATAGATTGGCATATAAATTATATAGAAAAGAAGCTTTTTTAGCCATGAGCAATCTAAATGCCGCGTTTCAAAGAGTAACACAAGACCCTAAATCGAAACAAAAAGAATCGGTTTTAATTTATGATATAGTAACACTAAACCACACCATACTTTCTGCAATAGCCTCTATTGGTAGTTATATATTAAATCACAATACCACTTCCGCTTCCGAGGAATTTGATACGATTATTGACAGTATTTCCAACTCCTTAAAACATGCAGCTTCCAAATTAGAAAGTACTAAAACGGTTGCTATTTCCGAAGAAAAAGAAATAGATCAAGCACATGAGAAACTGCAAAAACGATATGACGAATTATCGCAAAAACGAGATATAGCTATTGAAGCTGGTCAGACGCAAATTGATGATAAAGCCTTATTAAATTTACAAGAAGCACATTTAATTAGCAATCAATTACTTTGGCTAAAATCCTTATCTATCAATTTAACCAATGTCGTATTAAAGTATAAATCGATTTTTAATTA
>JAGPUY010000078.1 GCA_018067265.1 Oceanihabitans sp.
ACTAAATAAACATTTGGCATACTTGTTTTATACATTGTATATACTACTTTAGAAGTGTTATCTACAAGTTGAAAACCGCTAAGTGTCTCTTGTGCTTTTAAAATATGGACCGCAACATTGTCTTCTTTAACGCCCATTTGAGAAACTGTTTCCTCTTCAATCACCTCTGTAATAGCATTTTCTTCCTTAAGAGTACTTATTACTGCTTGCTTTTTTTCTTCTTTTAAGGTTTTAATTTCTTCCTTTAATTTTTTTATTTCGGTATCACTCTTTTGGCTATCTACCTTAGCATAGGCTAATATTAAAGGGTTTTCTTTGTATTGATATGTAATGCTATCAAAAGATCTAAAAGCTTGACGCAAAGCTAAGGTGTAGGATACTTGGTTATTCTTTTCTCTAGACTGCCCTGTTTCGGTAATAAAAACGATTTGGTTTTTACAGTTTTTAAGTTGGACTTTAAGCTTAGACCAAAAGGCTCCTGTATCACTTAGTACATCTGCTTTTAATACTAAACAGTTATTAGAAATCGCTTCATCTGGTAGCATTTCATCTTCCATGAGTGCAATCAAACCATACTTTTCTAAAAGTACTTTTGTAAGTGTATTTAATCGATATTGATCTGGTTTCGTAAAAAAGTCGAAAGTAGTTGGCACCGTTACATACTTGTAATCATTGATGCTTGTTTGCGCTTTGGCCATATTCCATGTAAATACAGCTGTTATAAATAGGAATACGATTTTATTCTTCATTGCTTTTAAATATATAGTTAAAACCTAGCTGTAAAGATACACTTTGTGCTTTTGCTACGTTTTGATATTTTAATAAATTATCGCCTGCAATATAAAAATTTATATTCCTAATATTGGCTGAAAGTGCTAAACCAAGATTAGTATATGAATAAGAATCTAATGTATAACTAGCTTTAATTCCTAAACCAGAAAAAAGCCTTCGGTAATAAAATGCGCTTATTGCCGCTTGTGGTCTTTTTGGTCTTCGCATAAAAAAAAGATGTGCTCCTGCCCTATTTTGATATGCTTCTTGTGCTAGTAAACAATTACAATCTTCGCTGTTTTTTTTACCAAAAGCATATTGCAAAGCCGCATTAAACTTAATGGGTCTCGCAGTAGTGTATTTAGAATATGTGGTATCTATTTCAAACAAATCTTCGAAGTCCGTTGCTATTGCGTCCCAATATTCTTCTGCTGTTTGGCCTTCTTCCGTTTCTTGAAACAATGGGTTTATCCCTTCATAAGACAAATTTCCATCTAAATTGAAATGTTCCAGATCCTTTGTATAGCTAATAAAACCAATATCTTGCACGCTTGCATCCAACGTCCACTGCTCGGTTAATTTATAACTAAAACCCAAATCTACTCCTAATCCTAAATTACCTCCAAAAAAAGCACTACTTACGAGCTTTTTCATGTCTTTACCTAGTTCTGAATTTTCATCATCCAGAAAACTTTTCAATCCGGCCGTCTGTACTTCTAAATCTAATACAAAATCATGTTTAAGAAAATTATTATCACCTTCTAAAGTCACAAAAATCCCTCTATTATTGATCGATTTTATATCCAAAATACTCGTGTAAATTTTTCCTCTTACACCATATGTAAACTTCGTATTTACTTTCTTATTATAACCCAAATGAAAAACAGTAAGCAATTCGGCACTTATATTTAAATCGCTTAAATCGAAAAGCCTATCGAGATTATTGTGGTTTCCTTCATAGGCCAAAATAGCATAATCTTTAGGGAAATATATAAATGCATTGGTTTCTTGATACATACCAAAAGAAAGATATTTATCTTTTATAAAACTTTTACCAAAAGCAAAACCACCAGAAAATAAATCGAACTGCTGATTTAGAGCAAAATAATCGGTGTCTTTCATGGCGTAAATAGTACGCTGTAATTTGTCATTAAAATCTATGCCATCGTCTGCAAAAATATCAAAAACGGATACTCCTGTCATACCAAAGCTAACATGTGTGTGCGACAGAAAAGGGATTCCAATATACCAGTCATTACTTACTTGCGCTCCCGGATTTAATAGAAGGCTTTGCGGAATTTCATTAAAGCCATACAAAAGCTGTTTGTTTTGGGCAAAACTGACAAAACAAGTAGTTAAAAATAATAACAGAATTATTTTTTTCATGTTGAAGTGTCGATAAGTAAATAAAAGGTAGCTTTCGATTTAAAGGTTAATATTCCTGGCGTATTTTCATTTATAATAGAACCATCACTACTTGGCATTAAACTTACCGTAATAACTATTTGCACCGATCTTTTTAAGGCGAGTAAAGATTCATTTTCGAACGTTTCCAGATGCTCTACTAGTATTTCTTCGTTAGTTGGCGAAGCAGCTATCGATAAAGTAAAACGGTGTTGTAGTCCATCGGTTTCGTCCAGAAAGTCTATTTGTGCTTGAAAGCCTCTATTTATGCTATTGGATACTTTAAATAAAAATGCTGCTTTTATTAAATTATCTACGGTAAATGAATCGTTAAATATCTCCATATTTACAGAATCTCTAACCATGATTTGCTCTGCACCGGCCTCATCGATAAAAGAACTTGCCGTTTCTTCAAAATAAATTAGACTAGCATCTAAGGTTGGTGAAATTGCAAAATCTTCACCTTGCGTAAAATCTAAATCGCTTACACAAGCAGATAAAAGCACTCCTATTGCACAAAAAAGAAAAAAGTATTTTAGTTTAAATTTAGCCATCTGTTTCGCTCCTTTTAAATAGGAACGCTACTAAATTTAAGCTAAATAATTTAAAAACAACGCTTTAACTCAAACAAGCTGTCTACTTTTTTAATTTTAGCGTCTAAAGAAATCTTGTGATAATTAAAACAAATAGCGTCTATACCAAAGTCTAAAGCACCAAGAATATCTGCTTCATAATTATCACCAATCATAATACTTTGCGCTTTTGTTGTTTTTGCCAAATCTAATGCGTGGTCAAAAATCTTAGGGTTTGGTTTTTTAACACCAACCATTTCGCTATTGGTTACTGTTTTAAAGTACGCATCAATATTAGAATTTTTTAATTTTTCATTTTGTACTTGATGAAAACCATTAGTAATAATATGTAGATTATACTTTGGTTGTAAATATTCTAAAAGGTCTATAGTACCTTCAAATAAATGATTAAAGCTAGAAAGGTGTGTGATGTAATCTTCGGCTAATTGATGAATTATTTCTTTATCTACGGAAATATTTACGGCTTGAAAAGTATCCTGAAGTCTAGAAAAACGTAAAGATTCTTTATCTATTTTTTCTTCTCTATAGAGTTTCCAGTAGTTCATATTTATAGGTTCATAATGCTTTAAAAACTCGGAAACATCAATATTAACCGCATTTATTTGGAAGATTTTCTCGAAAGTCAAACCCGAGTTTTTATCAAAATCCCAAAGGGTATGATCTAAATCAAAAAAAATATCTGTTATGTTTTTATACCTCATTTGGCGATTCTATAATACTATTAAAAAGTTCTTTAAAGCCTTTCCAGCGTTCCAAATCACTAAAAGTATAGTTATGAAAAATAGGAATAAAATGGCCATTCACTTTTTTTATTTCTCTAATAATTTCGTTTAAAACCTTCTTTTTATCTAAAAGCGAATTGGTTTTAAGCAACGAATAATCCAATAAATTATACGAGTGTACTTTTAAAGGGGTTTGCACTTCATAATCTAAATCATAAAAGAAAAAAGGTGTACAAGTTCCGGCTCTAAAACCAATATGATTTACAAATCCCATGGTATAATCTTGTGGCACTTCCAGTTCTACCAAATTTCTATAGGATTCTGGAAGGTTCAGTTTGGAAAAGGAATTTCTAGAAGCTACTAATGACGTATTGATAATGGATTCCATTTTATCCTTTTCCTTTTTTAAAGTTTTAAAATTAGATACTGCAAAAAAGGAAGCTTTTAAACCTACAACACTATAATCTGCAACTTGTTTTATCAACGAAACAAATTGTGTTTTATTTACATTTATGTTCTTATCATACGTGGAATAATCCCCAATTAAAAAGAAAAATATAAATTTAAAATCAGATTGCTTCTGTTTGTTTATAATATACTTAAAAGTATCAAATGGATCTCTTTGCAATCCGGATAAAACCGAAAATCTAGTATACAATCTTTTAAATTTAAAAGTCACTAAATCATTAAGCGTCCCTCCAAAGCTTCGCATTAATCCTTTGTGTTTAAAGCCGTACGCTTCAGGTACATCTATAACAGGTTTTACTTGATAGTGTTTGGTTGCAAACTCGTAATCTGGATACTTTTCTTGTAGCACACTTTTAAACTTATACGCCCAAATATCTACAATAGGCTGCTTTAAAAAACCATTTTGATATGCTAGGCTTTCTTCTGCAGTAAAGCGTCCGTATGCATCCTTTACATGTGGTAAATATTCTTCATATCTAGAAAGTAAATAAAAGGATGCAGCAAAAATATCATAAGGTAAAACGCTTATTTCTCCCGTAGGGAAAAAGCCTTTTGTGTTTTCCCAATCTTGTACATGAATCTCTACATCGTTTAATCCTTGCTCAAAAAGCAACTCGTTACTGCGTATAAATATCTCGTGACTTAAAGGTTGCTTGGTATACGATATTTTTAAACTATCATGTGCAATAAATTCTTCAATAGTCGTTGTAAAGGTCACTGGAAGCCCTAAAATTCTGGTACAAATATGCTTAAAAACATACTTTACTCTTGGTGTAATTTTATGTGTATATACTAATAACATCTTTTTTAGTCGCAGTTTTCAGTCTTCAGTCAAAAATAATCAATTTCAATTTTTAAAATCTAAATTTTCAGATTTTAGTTTTTTGCTGCTTTCACAATAGGGATTCATCTGCAAAGCTAAAATATGCATTTTCGGTTATAATAAGATGGTCTAAGACTTTAATATCTAAACTTTCTGCGGCTATTTTTAGTTTTTTAGTGAGTTGTTTGTCGGCTTCGCTGGGTTTTAACGTTCCTGAAGGATGGTTATGTGCCAAGATAATTCCTGTTGCTCCAACTTCTAAAGCGGTTTTTAATGCCAAGCGCACATCTACTAAAGTTCCCGTAATACCACCTTTACTCAATTGGTTTTTCTGAATCACTTTATTCGAATTATTTAAATATACAATCCAGAATTCTTCATGAGGCAACTCACCAATTATAGGT
>JAGPUY010000083.1 GCA_018067265.1 Oceanihabitans sp.
AATGGATTGTATACCGTATATGTAAAAGGAAGCGACGAGTGTGAAATAGTTACTCTTGAATATTTACACTTTTCTATTCCTGCCTTTTTTACACCAAATAATGATGGTTTTCATGATACTTTCAATTTAAGCGGCATTGAAAACTATAGTTCTTCTGAGGTGTATATTTTTGATCGTTTTGGTAAGCTAATAAAAAGTTCTAAAAATCAACCTTTCGTCTGGGATGGAACCTTTAATAACCAAAAACTTCCTACTGCAGATTATTGGTATGTAATTATATTAGACAATCAAGAAATTAAAGGACACTTTACTTTGAAGCGATAGATGCGGTTGTTCTAAGTGCTTTTTAAATAGATTCCTGCTGTTGCAGGAATTCATATTCGCGTTCTACTTTGCAAATCCTCACATTATACCAGCTATACCAATCTTTTCTTCCTTTTAGTTGTGCTTGTACATGCTCACTTTGTTGTTTCCAGTTTTTAATATCTTCTAAAGTTTCCCAGTAACTTACTGTAATACCGATATTTTCTCTAGCAGATTCTATACCAATAAAGCCCTTTTGTTGTTTGGCAAGTGTTTCCATTTTTTCAGCCATTTCCGCATAGCCTTCTATGTTTTTATTTTGGGTAGAAGTGAAAATTACTGCGTAATACGGTTTCCTTTTATCATTCATAAAGATACTTTCTTTTTATCCCAAGTGAGTACTTGCACCCCTTTGGAATAGTGTACGCGATCTGGCTGGTTATTTATTATGTGATTAAATCTTGGATAGTTTACTTCCAACTTTTTTATTTTAATTGCTTGCATTGGCCAAGGCACATGATGCACATCATATTCAATAATTTGATTTTTATAATCTTGAAAAGTGGCATAGCGTTCTGTTAGCCAATTATCTGTTTCGTCTTTAATGACAGGACTGTTTTCTAATCTATATTCTGTATAAAACCAGTCGTTTTCTTTTTGATTAGAAGAGGTATAGCTAAAAGAATTCCGCTTCATTTTCGAAGGTCGATACGGAAACTTAGAAAGTGCCTTTAATACTTTACAAGAAGAACGTTTGCTTCCTTCCATGTTTAAGAAATACACACTTGGTTTGTTATTGCAAATTACATACACGCGAATGTTTATTTCATGAAAATCGGAAATATGAGGCAGTTTTGGTAAGCTTCTTATGCCAATATTATTCATATTGAAAGCGACCAAACTCACCCAAGTTTTTTCGTTTAAAACATCTAATTCGATCCCTTTTGGTAAAAAAGGTTGGATTAAATCACTGGCTACTTCCCAGTGTAAAAATATAGCATCATTCCACTCTTGGTAGAATTTCCAAGAACGTGCAGGATAGTCAAAGGACCTGTGTTTACTGTGATTTAATATTTCTTTTGCTTTCATTTTTAGTTTCCACGAAAGTGGGAATCTTTTTAAATTTATTTTGGCGTTACCTAAAGGTCAGGCTTGCCTGGCGGCAGGCTTCCACTACTCGCTCTCTGCGAGGAGTTCAAACAAACCGTTCCTTCCTTAACGCACTAACCGTTACTTTTTTAATTCTTTGCCTTTGTTGGTGGAAAACACCAACAAAGGCAAAGAAACCAGTGCTTTTCTGTTATGAGATTCCTGCCTGCGCAGGAATAGGTTATTTCACAACTTCAATCCATCGACCTTTATTTCTAACTAAAAATTCATGGTCATACATTGCCTCAGCTTGTACGCCAGGTAAATAGTAGGTTCCTAAGTATGCCGCATTTAGCATCACATTAAATGTATTGGTATCGTGCTTTCCTTTTTTATTTAAATCGAAATAAAAGTTTACACGATCATCACGAATATCTGTAAATCTAGCTTGGCTAGTAGTGTTGCTTCCAAAGTCTGTAAAACGTGTGTTTACAATTTCCCAACCGGAAGGAAAAATTTGCGTTAACGCCACATCATTCACCTTTTCGTTTTTAAGGTTACTCACTTTAACGGTTGCTACAAAATCTTGACCTTGTTGTAACTTAGAAATGTCGATTGTGTTTCCTTGTAAATCTTTATATACCACTGAAACACTTAATCCACGTTGTTCTGTTTTTTCGTTTCCTAAAGGTAGTTTCCCAGAATTTAACACACGAACATAAACCAAATTACTCTGGTTATTTTTAAAGGAAAGGGAATTACTTCCTTCTTTAATGATTAAATCTCGTTGTGCAATAGCACTTTCTGTCTCTATTTCTTCGGTTTTTCCGTTTAAGGTATATTGTAAATGAATTGCTTTTCCGCCATTAGCTTCTACCATTTTTGCCATTGCTAGTAAACTGTATGCTGTGGTTTGTGTACTCATCCATCTATCTTTAGATAAATCTTTAGCAATCGTTTTAGCGAGTTCTTTAGCACGTTTATCTTTAGTAATTACCATGGTTTCTAATGCCATTGCACGATTTCTATCTACAGAACCATAGGTGTAATAGTTATATTTAGGAGGCAAGAATTCAATATTTGCAGTTCTAGAAATTTGTGCACTTGCTTCACCTTGTCCCGCTAAAGCATAAGCAGCAGCCAATCGCCATTTTGCTTCGTTAGAAATTTCGGTAAACTCACGGAGTCTATTCATTGCTGCTAAATCGGCACTTCCAGCCAAAGCCAACGTGTATAGTCGGTATGCTTGTGCAAGATCGCTATTATAGGTTTTATAGCTTGGTCTCCAATCTCGAGCGGCCTGTTTTTGATAGGCAATCCAATTGCTTTTAAAAGTAAGTGGAAGTACAAATCCTTTCTTTTCGGCTTCGATCATAAAATGACCAGCGTAACTCGTTCCCCAATCATTAGCTGTGTTTTCTCCCATCCAATAACTCATTCCGCCATTTGGTCTTTGAAAATGGCCTAACTTTTTAACACCATTTTCTATATTCGACTGAATTTCTTGTTTCTTTTTAAAGGTTAAATCGAAAATATCCTGTAAGTATAACTGCGGAAAAACGCCAGATGTCGTTTGCTCTACACATCCATGCGGATAGCGAACAAGGTATTGTAATCTTCTAGAAAAATCCATTGGTGGCATGGTTGAAAATTCTATCGTTGCGCTATTCGTTCCAACAACACCAAAGGTGGTGAAGTCTATATTCTCGGAAGCATTAGCTTCTAAATCTGCGTCTAAAACTACGGAAGTTATCGGATTGGTATTTACAACATCTAATTCTACTTTGTAGGTCGATTTTTCACCGTTTCCGCTAGCAATAACTTCTACCGTATTTACGCCTTTTGCTTTACTAACATCTAGTTCAAAATAAACCATTTGTTCGTCAGGCTTTGCAAACGTTAAGTCTTGTGTTTTACTACCAACGACTTCAATGCCACCACTTAATTTTAAGCTAATATTTACGTTTTTAATGTTCGGTTCCATAGCAAAAACGGTAACCGGAAGTGTTACTTTTTCACCAGGACTTAATTTCCGCGGAAGCGTTGCTAATACCATTAACGGCTTTTTTACTTGCACCGTTTTGTCTGCACTACCATAGGCTTCGTTGGTAATATCTCCTGCAACAACCATGGTTCTTACGGAACCAATATAATTCGGCATTTTTATTTTATGTGCTTTGTTGTCTCCTGGGTTTAATTGAAAAGGGCCCAGAAAGGTTACAACAGGTTTAAAACGATTTGCTTTTTTGTTTTTACCATCTGCAGCAGCGCCATCGCCACCAATAGCAAATATCTGATCAATACTTCCGGAATACGCGCCAATAACATCATCAAAAACATCCCAAGTTTTCACACCTAAAGCTTCCCGTTTGTAAAATTCGTTCCACGCATTTGGTGTTTTAAATCGTGTTAAATCTAGCAAGCCTTCTTCTACCATTGCGATAGTATAGGTCATTGCTTTGTTGTTTTTTTCGGAAACAAAAACTTCAAATTCTTGTTCCGGACGTAAAACACTAGCCATTTTTAATTCTGGCTCTAGTTTGGTGTTAGGATCTTCGACCATTATTGGAATTACACCATACAAACGGATTGGCAAATCGTTGGCAGTAATGGCATGTGGTTGTAAAAGCGAAATATTTACAAATACATTAGGCGCCATTTTTGCAGTAATAGGAATCGTTACCGTAGTTTCTCCTTTGGTAGTTTTTACCCATTTATGTTCCAATACTTCTGTGCCATTTTCGATACTCACTAAAGCACGACCTTCACTACCAGAAGGAAAAGTAATGGTTGCCGTTTCACCTACATTATAATTTTCTTTATCGGAAGCAAAAGCCAACATTTTGGCAGCTTCTTTATCTCCAGAAGGTGTATACCAGTTTTTGTAAAAGTATGCGGTTCGTCCTGTTGCATGTCCGCTTTTAGGATCGAATACACGAATTAGAAAACGACCTTTATCGTTTTCCGGAATATTTAAGATGAAACTCGTTTTACCATTGGCATCTGTATTTAGCTTCATGTTTTTGTACGCCTGATGATACGTGCTTGAGGTGTATGAAGATAAATTATCATAGGAAGAATTCCACCACCAACGCCAGTTTATTTTGTACACTTTTACTTCTAAACCATTTCGTTTTATTGGTTTTCCTTCGGCATCCACCACAACAATATTAAAAGTTTGATTTTCGTTAGTCACAAAAGATCCGTAACCTTTTCCTTTAGGTGATTTTAAACCTACAAAAGATTGGTAAGGCGCATATTGTTTGGTGAAAGCATCCATAGAGAAATCGCCTCCGTTCTCGAAAGCACGGACTAAAAATTGTGCATTCAACATTCCTGGTGCATTGCTTCCAACGTTTAGTTTATTGGTGATATCTGCTAAACCTTCTTCGTTTACTTTAGCATCAAAAATGACGATTTCTTCGGTAGAAAAAGAACGCGATGGATCTCTAAATGTATAGTCGGAATAATTTTTAAAACTCGTATATGCATTACTGAATTTCGCTTTAATTTCGGTTCTAACATTTTTTGCAGGAGCGCCATGTAGCCATTTTACATCTAGTTTTCCGTTTAACGGATTTTCACCAGAAAGCACCTCGTCTTCAAAATCGACTTTAATTTTTAATCGATTTGGTTTCACGGTTTCCACTTTTAAACCTTTATAAAAAGTAGCGCCACCAACCGAAACTTTCGCGTTCCAATTTCCTGTTTTGTCTTCGGTAGCAGTTGGAACGGTAAAAGTGTACAGGTTGTTTAAATGATTAGAAGTAACATTTCGATAGGCAAGTTTGCCGTTAGCATCTGTGATTTCCATTTTTACCGGATGCGCTTTTGGTAGTTTGTTTCCAGCGTCATTTAACATAAAAGATAAATGCAAAGTATCTCCTGGTCGCCAAACACCTCGTTCGCCGTAAATGTATCCTTTTAGTCCGCGTTGAATATGATTTCCAGAAACATCAAACTTACTTAAGGATAAAGAATTACCGTCGCTTAGTTTGATGTAACTCGTGTTATTCCCTTTAGAAACGATTGCAAAAGCAGCATGGTTTTCTACAAGAATGGTAGCTAAACCTTCTGCATCTGTTTTGGTTTTTGCAATTTCTTGTTGCTGAAAATTATAGATAGCAACGGTTGCTCCAGCTTCTGGATTGGTGTCTAAAATATTAGTAACTACAAAGTAATAATTGTTGTTTGCTCCTTTTTTTGCAATCACACCGATGTTGGATGCTAATAGGTTTTGTGCAACGGTTTTGTTGTTGTAAAAAGCTTCTTTGCAAGGGTTTTTTCTGTCGTTCCAATTATAATAATTGTTTTGGTAACTGTAGGTTAGATTGTCCCAATATTCTTCTTCTCGAAGGTCTTCATCTTCGGTTGCTGTCTCTCTGTAGTCCTCGTAATAATAGTCTTCTTCATAGTATTCGTCTTCATAATAATCCTCGTTATCTTCAGAATTCGTTATGTTTTGATTGCCTTCACAATTGTACAATGCGTATTCCTTTTTCATTTCTAACTCTACTCTGTAAATGGCTCCAGGATCTGCTTTCATATATTTCGATAAATCGATACTATAGGTTTTCCATTTTCCTGTGTTTTGCGATTCGTCTTGTAACGTGATAGTTTGCTTTGCAATTCTTCGTCCTACGCGACGTACATCATTTCTGTTGGTGTTGTTGAGGTTGTTGTCTTGTAAGAATTGAAGCACGTTATCTTCAAAAATCTTGATAATACGAACGTCCACAGCTTTTAAATTAACCGCTTCAAAATTGAATTTTAACTCTTGGGAGTTTGGTAAAATAACACCATTGCTTATTAATCGGATTTGTGGTTTTTCGTCTTCAAAAGCAATCAACTCCGAAAAAGGTTTCTTCAGTTTATAATCCTCTGTATTTGCTATTCCTTGAAAAACATCTACTTGTACATTACCAACTAGCTTAGTATTTGGGTAGGCTTTTAATACATTGCCGTCTACAATATATTTTGGGTTTTTCACATTTTGAATAGTCACTAAACCATCAAAATTTTGTTGCTTTTTTAAAGGATCTGAAAAATTGATAGATAAGTATTGTTCTGGACTTTGTATCACATCGACTTTAGTAATGGTGAAGTTGTTTTTACCAGGAATGTTTACTGTATTTTCACCAGAGTTGTCCGATTTAATAGGTTTTCCGTTCCATTTTACAAGTATTTGGCTGTCTTCGACCAAACGATGAATGCTATCTATTTTAAATTCGAAAAGGGTTTCTTTTTTATAGGA
>JAGPUY010000093.1 GCA_018067265.1 Oceanihabitans sp.
CCAATAAAAGCACCATCTTCAATAATAACTGGAGCAGCTTGTAAAGGCTCTAAAACGCCACCAATACCAACACCACCAGAAAGGTGTACATTTTTACCAATTTGTGCACAACTACCAACGGTTGCCCATGTATCTACCATAGTACCTTCGTCTACAAAAGCACCAATATTTACATAACTAGGCATTAAAATAGTTCCTGGAGCAATGTATGCGCCATGTCTTGCAACGGCATGAGGTACTACACGTATTCCTTTTTCTGCATAACCTGTTTTTAACGGAATTTTATCATGATACTCAAAAATTCCAACTTCAAAAGTTTCCATTTTCTGAATAGGGAAATATAGAACTACAGCCTTTTTCACCCATTCATTGACTTGCCAACCTGTAGCAGTAGGCTCTGCAACGCGCAGTTTTCCTGCGTCTAACAAGCTTACAACCTCTCTAATTGCAGATGTGGTTTGTGGTTCTTTTAATAAATCTCTATCGTTCCATGCCGATTCAATTAGCTGTTGTAATGCTTTCATTGCAAATTATATTTTCATTCCCGTTAAAGCGGAAACCTCTTTTTGTTTAACGTTTTACTTTTGCAAAGATAAATTCTATAATTGATAAAAGTAAATGGTTGCTATAAAAATATGGTATACCTATTGAAGCTTAAAAATTAAGTTTAAATTTGCAGCACTATGAAAAGAATACTAGCATTAGATTTTGGTACTAAACGAACAGGAATCGCGGTAACCGATGAGTTGCAAATTATAGCATCGGGATTAACGACTGTACATACTAAAGAATTGCTGTCTTTTTTAAAGAACTATTTTTCTTCAGAACAGGTAGAACTTGTTGTTATTGGGGAACCAAAACAAATGAATAATGAGGTTTCAGAGAGTGAAGCAGCTATTCAATCTTTTATGAAAAAATTTACCATTGCTTTTCCAAAAATGCCAATGCGGCGTGTTGACGAGCGTTTTACTTCAAAAATGGCATTTCAAACGATGATAGATTCTGGTTTAAATAAAAAGCAAAGGAAGAATAAAGCGTTGGTAGATGAGATTAGTGCAACCATTATTTTGCAGAGTTATTTATATTCAAAGTAAGGTTTTTCACTGTTTAACGTAAGCTTTTGTGTATTTCATCGGACAAATATGCGCCTTGACTGCGTTTAACGATTTTTTTATTACGTTCGTCTAATAAAAGTTGGATTCTTAATTCGGCGATATATATTTGCCGGAACCCAAATTAAGATACATATGAAAAATTACTACTTTACAATGCTAGTATTAGCATTATTCTCATTTACTCAAATTCAAGCACAATTTTGTCCTCCAACTGGATTCGCAACAGATTCTAATCTGTATTTTATTTATGATGCAGGAACATCTGCTTGTGTAGACAGACCAACAACAGTAAGTATTGGTGCATCTGTATATACACAGACTTCTTGTGGTGATGAGTTATCCGTGTATGGATTGACTTCTGGATCTGCTTTGACAGATACAAGCAGTTTTGCTGCAGATTTTGGCTTTTCTATTTGTGAATATTCTGGTGGAAATTTATCTGCCGAAGAATTTGAAATGATCTTTAAAACATTACTAAAAGTATATCCTAATCCTGTTACTCGTGGAGATAACTTACATATAGAATTAGGCGTTAATACTTCTGTGAAAGTGGAAATATATAATGTTACAGGAAAAAGAATGTTAAGCACAGGTAAATCGGATTTAAGTAGTGTAAGCGTAGATGTTTCTACTTTAGAAAATGGTATTTACATTGCTCAAATTATTACAGATATGGCAACTATTACTAGAAAAGTAATTATAATGAATTAAAACATAATTCTCTATTATATAAAGAACTCCTTAAATTTTAAGGAGTTTTTTTATGCTTTTTTGCTAACTAAATTAAGTAAGTATTGTATTTTTGCATGAAATCACTTAACATACCTCATGATATTACCTATTGTAGCTTATGGAGATCCTGTTTTAAAAAAAGTAGGAAAAGACATTACTAAAGATTACCCAAAACTAGATGAATTAATTGCTAATATGTACGAAACTATGTATGGTGCTTTTGGTCTTGGTTTAGCAGCTCCGCAAATTGGACTGCCTATTCGCTTGTTTCTTGTAGACGCAGAACCTTTTGCTGAAGACGAGTCTTTTACTAAAGAAGAACAAGAAGCTTTTAAAGGATTTAAAAAGACATTTATTAATCCGAGAATTCTAGAAGAAAAAGGAGATGAATGGGCCTTTAGTGAAGGTTGTTTAAGTATTCCAGATGTAAGAGAAGATGTTTTTAGAAAACCAGAGATTACTATTGAATATTTTGATGAAAGCTTTGAAAAGCACACCGAAACATATGATGGTTTAATAGCTCGAGTTATACAACATGAGTATGATCATATTGAAGGTGTTTTGTTTACAGACAAACTATCTTCTTTAAAAAAGCGTTTAATTAAAGGGAAACTAGCTAACATATCTAAAGGAAAAATAGGTATAGATTATAAAATGCGATTTCCTAACCAAAAAAAGAAACGATAAAATTTGTTTTGCAATTGCAAACACTTGATATTTGCTATCGTTAAAAAAATAAGTATATGAGTTTAGATAAAGTATTATCCATTTCAGGGAAGCCAGGATTATATAAATTAGTAGCACAAACACGTGGTGGTTTTATAGCAGAATCTTTATTAGACAAAAAAAAGATTTCTGTTAACATGCAACATAATGTTAGCATTTTAAGTGAAATAGCTATTTACACATTACAAGAAGAATTACCTTTAAGAGAAGTTTTAAATAAAATAAAAACGAAAGAAAACGGTAAGCCAACTTCTGTAAGTCATAAAGAAAGTAAAGACAAATTAGAAGAATACTTTTTTGAAGTGTTACCTGATTATGATGAAGATAGAGTATACGCTAGTGATATTAAAAAAATCATTCAATGGTATAATTTATTAGAAAAGCATAATATGCTAGACTTTGATAAAGTGGAAAAATCTTCAGACGAAGAAGAATAACATTTTTCAACTATAATATTTAAAAAATCCAACTCATGTAGTTGGATTTTTTGTTTGTAAATTTACCAAAATCCGAAATATGAATTCTAGAGAAAATCAACTAAAAGCCTTTGATAGATTGTTAACCATTATGGATGAGCTGCGTGAGCAATGTCCGTGGGATAAGAAACAAACCATGGAAACGCTACGTCATTTAACCATAGAGGAAACGTATGAGCTTGGCGATGCTATTTTAGATAAAGATCTAGAAGAAGTAAAAAAAGAGCTTGGTGATGTAT
>JAGPUY010000119.1 GCA_018067265.1 Oceanihabitans sp.
TAATGTATTGTTTTCTTCCTGAAGTAGTTGATTTTGTTCTTTTAAACCAAAATATTGACTAATATTATTTGCTTTCTTATAAACGCCTCCAGATAGAAAATTTGCAGAGTTTACAAACTTACTTTTTTGGTATGAGTGATTTTGAATGGTAAAAACAAAGGATATAGAAAATAGCAATATAAATAACAAAAACGATTTGTTACGTAGTATAAAATTAACTATTTGCTGCATGACTTAATTGGTGTTACTCTTATTTAATCAATACGCTTTTATATTTAGCTAGGTTTTTAAGGGTAATTCCTGTACCACGAACAACAGCACGTAACGGATCTTCTGCAATATAAACAGGTAAGTCTGTTTTTTGAGATAAACGTTTGTCTAAACCGCGCAACATAGATCCTCCACCGGCAAGGTAGATTCCTGTGTTGTAAATATCTGCAGCTAATTCTGGTGGTGTTTGCGATAATGTTTCCATTACAGCATCTTCAATACGAAGAATAGATTTATCTAAAGCTTTCGCAATTTCACGATAGGATATTTGTACTTGTTTTGGTTTTCCGGTAAGTAAATCACGACCTTGAACACTCATGTCTTCTGGAGGAAGATCTAAATCTTCGGTTGCAGCACCAATTTGAATTTTAATTTTTTCGGCAGTACGTTCACCAACATATAAATTGTGTTGGGTACGCATGTAATAAATAATATCATTGGTAAATACATCACCTGCAATTTTTACAGACTTGTCACAAACGATTCCTCCAAGAGCAATTACTGCAATTTCTGTGGTACCACCTCCAATATCCACAATCATGTTTCCTTTTGGTTGCATAATATCTACACCAATACCAATTGCTGCAGCCATAGGTTCATGAATTAGGTAAACTTCTTTACCATTTACACGTTCTGCACTTTCTTTTACTGCTCGCATTTCTACTTCGGTAATTCCAGAAGGAATACAAATTACCATACGTAAAGCAGGAGTGAAGAGTCTCTTTTTTAAAGCTGGAATATTTTTAATGAACATGCTGATCATTTGCTCAGAAGCATCAAAATCTGCAATTACACCATCTTTTAATGGTCTAATCGTTTTAATGTTTTCATGCGTTTTTCCTTGCATCATACTGGCTTCTTTACCAACAGCAATAATTTTTCCTGTTATTCTATCTCTAGCAACTATGGATGGACTGTCAACAACGACTTTATCGTTATGAATAATTAAAGTGTTTGCAGTTCCTAAATCTATTGCAATCTCTTCGGTTAAGAAGTCAAAAAATCCCATTCTTTATTTTAATTATGTACGTTAAAAAATCACATCTCGTAAAGGTAGTAAAACTCTTTCTAAATTTGATTTTAAAATTAATGTTTTAATAGCTGAAAACCTACACTATTAAATGTAGATTTTCAACGATTAGTTTAAGTCTATAATTCTCACTTTCGTGGAAATGTTATTCTTAATAAAATCCTTTTTTTAAAGCGATTTTAGTGTTTAAAATGTCTTGTTCCAGTAAATACCATAGCCACATTATTGGCATTACAATAATCGATGCTTAGTTGGTCTTTAATAGATCCTCCAGGTTGTATTACTGCTGTAACTCCTGCGTTTTTTGCAATCTCTACACAATCTGGAAACGGGAAAAATGCATCACTCGCCATCACTGCGCCTTGTAAATCAAATTTAAAGGATTGTGCTTTATGAATCGCTTGGTTTAATGCATCTACACGACTTGTTTGTCCTGTTCCGCTTGCACATAATTGTTTGTTTTTGACTAAAACAATCGTGTTTGATTTGGTGTGTTTACAAATTTTAGATGCAAAGATTAAATCATCTAACTCCTTTTGCGTTGGTTTATTGTTTGTTGCATCTTTTAAATCTTCAAGCGTATCTGTTTTAGAATTTCTGTCTTGCACTAAAACACCATTCAAACATGTTCTTACCGTAGTTTTCGGGAAATCAAAATCTTTTAAAATAAGTAAGATTCTATTTTTCTTTCCTTTCAATATTTCTAACGCTTCCGCAGAAAAAGAAGGCGCAATGACTACCTCACAAAATAACTTGTGAATTTCTTCAGCAGTAGCTTTATCTATTTCCGTATTGCTAATTAAAACACCACCAAAAGCAGAAACTGGATCTCCAGCTAAAGCATCTACATACGCATCAAGAATAGTTTCACGTTGTGAAAAACCACAAGCATTATTGTGTTTTAAAACAGCAAATGTTGGTTTTTCTCCTTTAAATTCGTTGATTAAGTTTACTGCAGCATCTACATCTAAAAGGTTGTTGTAGCTTAGTTCTTTACCGTGAAGTTTTGTAAATATTTCATCAAAATCCCCAAAGAAAAACCCTTTTTGATGTGGGTTTTCTCCATAACGTAAAACTTTACCTTGCGTTTCGCTAAGTTTAAAAGAAGCGATTTCATGATTTTTGTTGAAGTAATTAAAAATAGCCGAATCGTAATGCGAAGAAACATTAAACGCTTTTGCAGCAAATTGTTTTCTGTCTGCTTCGGTTAGATTTCCGTTTTTTTCTGTGATTAACGTTAAAAATTCGGAATAATCATCTACAGAAGAAACGCAAATGACATCTGCATAGTTTTTAGCAGCTGCACGGATTAGTGAAATTCCACCAATATCAATTTTTTCAATAATATCCTGCTCGCTTGCTCCAGAAGCAACTGTTTTTTCAAAAGGATATAAATCTACAATTACCACATCTATTTGAGGGATGTGGTATTCTGCCATTTCTGCAACATCACCGTCGTGGTTTTGTCTGTTTAAAATACCACCAAAAACCTTTGGGTGTAATGTTTTTACGCGTCCGCCAAGTATAGATGGATAAGAAGTTACGTCTTCTACAGGAACTACTTTTATACCTAAATCGGTAATGAATTTTTCTGTTCCACCTGTAGAATAGATAGTTACGCCTTGGCTGTTTAGTTGTTTTACAATTGGTTCTAAACCATCTTTACTAAAAACAGAAATTAGTGCAGATTTAATTGTTTTTGTATTACTCATTGTTGATGTGTTGTTTGGCTGCAAAAATAGTAATATAAAGTGCTTTTAATAAGTGAAATTACATTTGTTTTTTCAACTAAAACACGGAGTTATTAACAACTTTGTTCTTGTAATTTGTTTTCATTTATTTGTAACAAATAATATATAAAAACGTCTTACCTTTATATCACTTTAAAAAAGTATAATATTTACTGCATATGTTATTGTATTTACGTCTCTTTAAAGAGAGCTTTTCTTTTGCTATTAGTGCCTTGACAAACAATAAGCTAAGAACCTTTTTGTCTTTGCTTGGTGTTACCATTGGTATATTTTCTATTATAGCAGTTTTGGCAGCAGTAGATTCTTTAAAAAATGATATTAAAGGAAGTATTAGTTCTTTAGATAATAGCACATTATATATTATGCGTTTTTCTTTTGGTCCATCGACCATTCCGCAATGGAAAAGAGAACAATTTCCAGATGTTACTTATGAAGAATATCAATTTATACAAGATAGAATCCCAAATGTAGAAGCGGCATCTTATACGTTAAATGTCAATCCTGAAAATATTAAATATGAAGGCGCTTCTGTTGAAAATGTAGAAATAGCTGCGGTAACGAATGGTTATTATGATATTGAAAGTTTACAAATAGAACAAGGTCGCTTTTTTAATGAATCGGAATCTAATTCTGGTTCGCCAGTTGTGGTTTTAGGAGATGAAATTTCAAGTAGCTTGTTTGGTAATTTAGATCCTATTGGAAAAACAGTTAGACTTTACGGAAGAAAATTTACGGTAATTGGCGTGCTTAAAAAAGAAGGTTCTGGTTTATTTGGAAACTCTAAAGATACAGCAGCAATTTTACCGGTAAACTTTGTGCGAAGACTTTTAGGAGATAATAATAAAAGAACTTTCCCAGCCATTGTAGTGAAACCAGAATCTGGAGTGGATTTATCGGAGTTTAATGCAGTTATTGCGCAAGGATTACGAAATTTTAGAGGTTTAAAAGCTGGAGAAGAAAATAACTTTTTTGTAAATGAGTTACAAGGTTTTACCGACTTGATTGATAATATTACCGGACAACTAAATTTTATGGGTTGGATCATTAGTGGTTTTTCTCTTTTAGTTGGCGGATTTGGTATTGCTAACATTATGTTTGTTAGTGTAAAAGAGAGAACTAATTTAATTGGAATTCAAAAATCATTAGGAGCAAAAAACCGATTTATTATGTTTCAGTTTTTGTTTGAAGCTGTAATTTTAGCTGTAATTGGTGGTTTAGTTGGTCTGTTTTTAGTTTGGGTAGTATCTATAGTAATGACCCAACTTACAGATAGCTTTGAGTTTGTCTTGTCCTACGGTAATATGTTTCTAGGTTTTATACTCTCGACTATTATCGGTTTGGTTTCCGGAGTTATTCCTGCGCTTTCCGCTTCTAAATTAGATCCTGTAGAGGCTATTAGAACAGGAATGTAGGTTTCTTATTTTTAAATAATAACGCAAACAAATTTTATAAAAAAAATCCAAAAAGCAATACCTTTTAATAGTATGCCTTTTGGAATTTATTTTTGTATCTTTTTTAATTTACGAAAGAAGTAAAGCTACTTGTGCACAAACAAACTCTAAAAAACGCTCATCAGCTTCTGTAAAAGGATCTGGCGTATTAGAATCAATATCTATTTGTCCGATATTTTCGCCATTTACAAAAATAGGAATTACAATTTCCGCTTTTACGGTAATGCTACAAGCAATATAATTATCTTGCGCAGCAACATCTGCAACAACAAAATTTTCATTGCTAACTGCAACTTGACCACATATACCTTTTCCAAAGGGAATAATAATATGATCTGTTGGCTCCCCAACATAAGGGCCAAGTTTTAATTCGTTTTTATCTCCATTTTTAAAATAAAAACCAACCCAATTGTAGTAGGTAATGTTTTCGTCAAGAAGTGTGCAAATAGATAATAATCTATCCGCTACAGCCGTTTCTTTATTGTTAATTATTTTTGTTATTTCTGGTTTTAATTGCTCGAAATTCATATGTTCAAAAACTTTTGACAAAAGTATTTAAAAACCAATTAACTTAATCGCTTTTTGTATAAATTTAACCTTGTAAATTAAAAGAAAATATTGAAACAACTTTTTATAACATATAAGTCTGTACTAAAATTTATACTAACCTTTTTAGTAGTGTATGCCGTTTTAACTTTTAGCTATAAATTGTTTTTACAATATTCTTCAGGAGATAATTATTATCCAGATTACATGACCAATTTGGTAGGAAAGCAAAGTAAAGAAATACTAAACGCTTTAGATTATAGAGTTTCGCTTATACCACATCCTACAGAAGCATCTTTGAAGTTGATTATTAACGAAAAATACGTAGCTAGAGTTATAGAAGGTTGTAATTCGGTAAGTATTATTATTTTGTTTATTTCCTTTATTATAGCATTTTCGAGTAAATTTAAAACGACTGCGCTTTATATTTTGGCAGGAAGTGTATTGATTTATATTGCTAATTTGGTAAGAATAGTGATTCTGTCTATTGGTTTATATCATTATCCTTGGCGAAAAGATATTCTACATACCGTGATTTTTCCGGCGATTATTTATGGTATGGTTTGTTTACTCTGGATCGTTTGGGTGAATCGTTTTTCTAAAAGCAAGAAGCAAGATGCCTAAATTCGCAAAATATAGTTTGTTGTTAGTTTTGGGTATTTTACTCATATTAATTCGGGTATTTGAAGAACGGATTTTCTACGATCCCTATTTGTCTTTTTTTAAGAATGATTATTTATATTTAGACTCACCAAGACAAGAAACCTTGAAGTTAACCGTGTTTACAGTTTTGAGATATGTAATTAATTCGTTGCTTTCATTAGCTATTTTATTTGTTCTTTTTAGAGATAAAAGCATCGTTAAATTTTCTATTATTATATACACTATTGCATTAGGGATACTTTTAGCACTATTCTTATATTTTGTAATAAGCCCAGTACAAGAAGATTATTATTTGTTTTTTAATGTGCGAAGATTTTTAATTCAGCCATTAATTTTATTGCTCTTAATTCCAGCATTCTATAATTATAAACGGCAGGAGTAAAATTGTTAATGGTCTTGCAAAACAAGGTTTTTAAACTTTGTTTTCGTAATTTTGCAAAGTGATAAAACAGTTTTTACATACAAGTTTTTCTATAACATTGGCCTTTTTAGTGCTATTTTCAACGGTATCTCTTACTATTGAAAAGCATTTTTGTGGCGATGTTTTAGTGGATATTTCGATTTTTTCTGAAGGAGAAGATTGTGGAAAGGATACTATAGAAATGGAACAAACTGCAATCACAAAAAAGAATTGTTGTAAAAATCAGATTGATGTAGTGCAAGGTCAAAAGGATTTGGCGATTAAAACTTTCGACGATTTAGAGTTTGAACAGCAATTATTTTTAACGGCATTTACCTATTCGTATAGTGCTCTTTTTGAAGGTGTATCTACACAAATTATTATTCCTGAAGCATATGCGCCTCCAAGGCTAGTTGTAGACCTTCAGCTGGTTCATGATACTTTTTTAATCTGATTTATTAAGTAATTTTCAATACTTCCATTCTTTGGAAGCACATACGTATGCGGAAACTTTTCGGTATACATAGAACAATCTATTGACTTAATAAAACAAATGAAAAACATAGTATATATCATATTAATGCTTCCTCTTGCCATTTTTTCACAAGACAAAATTAGCGGCGTAATTATGGAAGCCAATGATAAAAATGAACAAACTCCTTTATTCGGAGCAAATGTATATTGGCTAGATACCTCGGTTGGTACTACTTCCGATTATGACGGAAATTTTAGCATTCCGTATAACACATCCTATAAAAAATTAGTGATTAGTTATGTTGGTTTTAAAACCGATACCTTAACTATTAATAAAGCGAAAAAGGTTCAGGTTCTATTAGAATCGAAAAGTGATTTAGGAGAGGTAACCATAACTTCTAGAAAGCAAGCGACCTCAAAGTCCTACTTAAAAGCATCCAATACATTTACGGTAAGTAGTAAAGAGTTACTCAAAGCAGCTTGCTGTAATCTGTCGGAGAGTTTTGAAACAAACCCATCTATTGATGTCAATTTTGCAGACGCAGTTACCGGAACGCGACAAATTAAAATGTTAGGATTAACAAGTCCTTATCTATTAATTGCAACCGAAAATATACCATCTATTCGTGGTGCATCTCAAGCTTTCGGATTAAGTTTTATTCCTGGAACTTGGGTAGAAAGTATTCAAATTACAAAAGGTGCGGGAAGTGTTGTTAATGGTTATGAAAGTATTGCTGGCCAAATTAATGCAGAGTTGGTAAAGCCTGCAAGCGATGATAAATTATTTGTGAATATTTATGGAGCAAGTAATACACGTCTAGAATTAAATACACATTTTAATACCAAACTAACTGAAAAATGGAGTACAGGACTTTATTTACATGGTAATACACATGACAAAAAACATGATGTAAATGATGACGGATTTATGGATATGCCTTTGTATAACCAAATAAATGTAATGAACCGTTGGCAGTATATAAACCAAGAAAAAGGTCTTGTAAGCTTTATTAATTTTAAATTTTTGAATGATGAAAAGCAAACTGGAGAAATCGATTTTGATCCAAAAACAGATAAAGGAACAACCAACGCTTGGGGAAGTGAAATAGATACAAGAAGATATGAAGTTTCTTCTAAGTTAGGGTATGTAAATCCAGAGATTCCTTGGCAAAGCGTTAGTGTGCAAGCGGCTTTTAGTAGTCATGCGCAGGATTCTTATTTCGGATTAAATACCTATGATATTACGCAGAACAGTTTGTATTCCACGGTAATTTATAACTCTATTATTGGGGATTCTAGAAGCAAGTTTAAAACAGGAATTAGTTATACTTATGATCATTATGAGGAATTAGTAAACACGGTAGATTTCGGAAGAAATGAAGCCGATTTCGGAGCGTTTTTTGAATATGCTTATGATAATTTAAAGAACCTAAATGTTACTGCAGGAATTCGTGTAGACGCTCATAATTTATTAGGTACCTTTATTACACCACGAGTGCATGCTAGATATACACCTTGGGGAAAATCTGCTTTAAGAGCTTCTTTTGGAAGAGGAAAACGTAGTGCAAGTATTTTTGCTGAAAATCAAAGTATTTTTTCGACTTCCAGAAGTTTTAATATTTTGAATACCGACGGAAATATCTATGGTTTAGATCCGGAAATAGCATGGAATTATGGTGTTTCTTTTTTACAAGGATTTAATTTATTTAACCAAAAAGCAGATATTACTTTAGATTATTACCGAACAGATTTCCAGAATCAAGTCGTTGTAGATTATGAAAATCCGCAAGAAGTAAACTTCTATAATTTGGAAGGTGATAGTTATGCCAATAGTTTTCAGATAGAAATGAATTATAATATGTTTACCAATTTCGATTTACGATTGGCTTATAAATATTATGATGTGCAAACGCAATATGGTTCCGAAAAATTAGAGAAACCACTTGTTCCTAAAAATAGATTTTTTGCAAATGTATCTTATGAAACGTCTGTTAAAGAAGGAAAAACAGCACATTGGAAAATGGATGCTACATTTAACTGGTTAGGTAAACAACGCTTTTCGTCAACAGCGGCAAATCCTGTACAGTATCAGCTTTCGGAGTATTCGCCTACCGTTGGAACCGTAAATGTGCAAGTGACTAAAGTGTTTTCTCCAAAATTTGAAGTATATTTAGGAGGTGAAAATATTACAAATGTTAGACAAAATAATCCTATTTTAGGAGCAGATGATCCTTTTGGTTCCAATTTTGATACTACGTTTGTATACGGACCTATTTATGGATCTAATTATTACGCAGGATTACGATTTAAGATACAATAAGAATTTTTTTCCTTTTTTAAGGAAAGACATTAAAGTAAAAAAATAAAAATTTAATCAAAATATTTCCACATTAAAGGAAATGAAAAAACAATTTAAGATGAAAAAAACAATAACATTACTAGTTTTATTATTTGTTGGTGTAACTGCATTTGCACAAGACAAAAATGCAAAGGCTTCTATTGAAGTCGATGGCGTTTGTGGTATGTGTAAAGATAGAATTGAGAAAGCTTGCTTTAAGATTAAAGGCGTGAAATCTGCAGTTTGGAGTGTAGAAACGCATGAGTTACAACTTATTTATAATGAAGAAAAAACCAACTTAAATGCGATCCATACTAGCATTGCGGCAGTTGGTCATGATACTAAAGATTTAAGAGCTACAGACGAAGCGTATGAAACGGTACATCCTTGTTGTAAATATCGCGATGAAGAAGTAAAAGACGATCATAAAGAATAAGAAACCAATAAGAAGAGAATAAGAAAATAGTGAAAAGGCCTGAATTTTAATTCAGGCTTTTTTATTTTTACCATATGCCATACAGAATTTACGTCATCGAATTATCTAAACGCGTGTTTACAGAAAACGCGAAGTTTAGAAATGCCAATCCGCAATTTAATGGCGTGTTGCAATGCTTGTATGTTGGTATGACGAGCAAGACGCCTAAAGAACGTTTTCTGCAACATAAAACAGGACATAGAAATAAGAAAGGACATAAGTTGTCTTCTAACATTGTCGAGAAATACGGATTGTATCTTCGTCCGAGTTTATACAATCATATAGATCCAATTTCTACCAGAGCAGCGGCTTTAAAAATGGAAGAAATACTAGCTTTAGAGTTGCGCAGACAGAAGTATGCGGTTTGGTTTAATTGAAGTTTAA
>JAGPUY010000133.1 GCA_018067265.1 Oceanihabitans sp.
GATGATGCTATTCAAACTAAAAAATTAGATAGTTATATTCCAAAGTATGGTTTTTCACAAACCAATACGGAATATTATACAATAGAACTTTTAGAAGCAAACCCATTCGTCCAAATAAAAGTAGCAGATCATAGCATTACCTCTAACTTAATAGGTGCTTATAACTTCACCAATCTTTGTGCCGCAACTAGTATTGCAAAACACTTTGATGTCTCTTTAAAAGATATCAAAACAGGTATTGAAAGTTACACACCAAAGAACAATAGATCTCAAATAATAACGATAGAAAACAACAAGGTGATTCTTGACGCTTACAATGCAAATCCGTCCAGTATGCAGGCTGCATTAACTAACTTTTCTAATTTAAAAGAGATAAACAAGGTCGTTCTTTTGGGAGATATGTTTGAATTGGGAAGTGAAGCTGAAAAAGAGCACCAAAACATAGCGCAATTAGCCATGGATTTAAACTTTGCCAAAGTATATTTAATAGGGGAGAATTTCTTTAAAACGGAAACACCTTCCGATAAGGTAAAGAAATATAATTCTTTTGAAGCTTTTAAAATCCATTTTGAAAAACCTAACAACGCAACACTTTTAATAAAAGGATCTAGAGGAATGGCATTAGAAAGAACCTTAGATTTAATGTAACCAGATTATATACTTTAAAATACATTTAAACTAAAAAAGCTTCTCTTAAAAGAGAAGCTTTTTTAGTTGCAAGTAACATGAGATTAGAGATCCCTAATCGAAACTTCCTTTAGTAAACAAACGCAAAATGAAGCTTCGCTAAACCGTCTTATTCTTAAACAAAAAATCCCGATACAAAAGTATCTGGATTTTTTTTGATGTGGGCGACAAGGGATTCGAACCCCTGACCCCTTGGGTGTAAACCAAGTGCTCTGAACCAACTGAGCTAGTCGCCCGAAATATTTTTTAAGGTTCGGTAACATTCTCTTTAATCGTTTTTGACTAAAGCCTTATTATTAGGGTTTGCAAATATAAAGTAGTTTTTGGATTCTCAAAAGCTTTTTACAATAACATTGTTACTTTATTTTAAAAAAAAATAGAACTATTGAATAGGTGAAAATTTCTTTACAAAGGAAAGCATATCTAAATACAAGTCTTTCAAATATTTAGAAAATAATTTCAAAAAACGTAAAGACGACATCCTATTATTCAATAAACCTCAATTAATGAATTTCAAGGTATGGCTTAAGGTTTTTAGATACCTTGTAACCGTATTGCTTATTCTAAACTAAAGTATACCTGCTAGTAAATTGTTAGTATTACTTCGCTCTATTGTCTTTTCCTTTTCTAGAAAAGGAGAACCAAATACAATCTTTTTTAAAACAAAAAATCCCGATACAAAAGTATCCGGATTTTTAATTTCTGTGGGCGACAAGGGATTCGAACCCCTGACCCCTTGGGTGTAAACCAAGTGCTCTGAACCAACTGAGCTAGTCGCCCGATATATTTTTTAAGGTTTCGGTGACCTTATCTTTAATCGCATTTAATTAAAGCCCTATTCTTTGGGACTGCAAATATAGAGTAGTTTTTGGATTCTCAAAAACTTTTTTAAAGTTTTTTTTAAATAATTTCTGCAACCACAAAAGTACTGCCTCCAACATAAATAACATCTCCTTTTTCAGCGGATTTCAAAGCCTGTTTATATGCTTCATTTACAGAATTATATGCATCTCCAACATAGTTTTTTTCTTTAAAATAGGTGCGCAACGCTTCCGCATTTTTTCCGCGAGGAATATTTGGTTTACAAAAATAATACGTCGCATTTTTAGGTAAAAGAGCAATTATGGAGTCCAAATCTTTATCATTAACCACTCCAAAAACAATATGAAGCGCATTATAATCCTCTTCTTCCAATTGCTTCATTACATAAACAAGTCCTTCTTTGTTATGTGCCGTATCACAAATAACCTTTGGATCTTCCTGTAAGATCTGCCATCTTCCTTTTAAACCTGTGTTTTGTACTACCTGCAGTAATCCTTCTTTAATATGCTTTGGACTAATCTTCCAACCTTGCTTTTGTAATAAGCTTATCGTTTGTAAAACTGTTTTTATGTTCTTTTCTTGATAGCTTCCTTTTAAGTCACTTTCGTAAACTTTAGAAATTAATTGATCTGCATAATATATTTGAGAAGAAGCTTCCGCTGCAATACGATTAAAAACACTTTTTGTTTCGTCTTGTGTTTCCCCAATAACCACCGGAGTATTCTTTTTAATAATACCTCCTTTTTCTTCCGCAATAGCGGGCAAGGTATTTCCTAAAAACTGCGTGTGATCTAATCCTATGTTTGTAATAACAGAAACTTCTGGAGTTATAATATTGGTAGAATCTAATCGTCCGCCTAATCCTACTTCAATAATTGCGATATCGACCTTTTGTTTTGCAAAATAATCGAAAGCCATACCAACGGTCATTTCAAAAAAGGAAAGTGTATGCGTTTCAAAAAATGGTTTATTGCGCTTTATAAAACCAATGACAAACTGCTTACTAACTTCTTTACCATTAATCTTAATGCGCTCCCTAAAATCTTTTAAGTGCGGCGAAGTGTACAAACCAACCGTATAACCAGCTTCTTGTAAAATAGCCGCCAACATATGACTTGTAGAACCTTTTCCATTGGTTCCAGCCACGTGAATGGTTTTAAATTGATTTTCTGGATTATTTAAATGCTTAGCAAGGACTACCGTATTACTTAAATCGACTTTATATGCTGCCTTACCCTGTTGTTGATACATTGGGAGTTGAGAGAACATCCAATCTACAGTATCTTGATATGTCATTTTATTGCCCTAAATTGAAGTTAACCTTTACAAAACCAACTTGCTTTGCAGGTGCTTTACTATCTGCTCGCCATTTATGAGATAAAGCGATTTTTTTTGCTGGTTCCAGTAAACAATTTACTGTATTTGTACTTCCTTTTACGCCAGGAATTGCTTCAATTACATGACCACTTCTGTTTACTACTATTTGTACAATGACCATTCCTGACTCATTGCAATCTTGTTTAAATACTTGTTTCGATGGTTTTCCTCTTCCGTTTAAGCCGTAACCTACTCCTCCACTTCCAGATCCTGGATCCCCAAAATAACTTGGCGCATATGGATCGCCATTTAATTGTCCTTTATCTCCCGCTTTATCATCATCACCTTCACTTCCTGTTTCGCTTCCTTCAGAATTACTAACGCCACCTATTAAAGCGTCTAGCTTTTTCTTTTTCTCTTCTTGTTCTCTTTTTTCTTTTGCAATTCTATCGGCTTTGGCTTTCGCTTTCGCATCGGCAGTTGCCTTTGCTTTTGCCACTGCATCTTTTTGTTTTTGTATAGCGACAGCTTCTTCGGTTTCTTGTGTTAAAACTTCTTCTGTAGCTTGCGCGGCTTTGGTAGGTTCTGCTTTGGTAGGTTCTGTTTCTGGCGGCTTATTTATGTCTAAGTCTTCGGATTTAATTGGTTTTGTAGGCTGTACCTT
>JAGPUY010000149.1 GCA_018067265.1 Oceanihabitans sp.
CCAGTGTGATTGATAACGGCATCCAGTAAAACGCGAATGCCTTTTTTATGTGCAGCTTCCACTAAGTTTTTTAAATCTGCTTCGGTACCAAGATTGGCATCTATATTGGTCCAATCTTTGGTCCAATAGCCATGAAAACCATAAGTAAGTCCGGTACCTTCATCGGTTCCCCCATGAATTTGCTCAACAATTGGTGACATCCAAATAGCGTTTACACCCAAATCAGTAAAATAACCATCTTGAATTTTTTGCGTAATTCCTTTTAAATCACCGCCTTCAAAACCACGTAAAACGCCTGTTTCTTTATCTCTGTTGTAATTAACATCATTATTTTTATCTCCATTATTAAAACGATCGGTCAACAAGAAATATACGTTCGCTGCTTCCCAAACAAAAGGTGTTTTAACCGCTTCTTTTTGTTGGCTTTCGGCTATATCTTGATTTGCTTTTTTATCCGTTTTACAACTGAAGGCAAGTATGGTTATTGCTATTAAAAGTATGTTCTTTTTCATGTGATACTTAATATTTAATTTGTGTTTCAACGTCTAACGAAGTATTCCAATGCACTTGAAAAGTCACTGTTTTTGTTACTTCATTATAGTGGAACGCTATTTTTTTGCTATCGTATTTTATTCGTTTTGGCGTTTTAGGAAAATTATGAATAACAACATCTATTGTTTTAGTTGAAGTTGTATAAGTAACACCTGTTTCTGCTTCAAATTCTAATTCTAAACTTTTCTTCGTTGTTTCTGCTTCAAACGTAAGAATTTCATATTTACCTTTTTCAAAAGCATTTTTGGTGGCACCATCGTCATTGTATAATCTTCGTTCACTTTTAGCAACAGATGCATCAAAATAATAATGCAAATTTAATGTGTCTCCATGATATTCTGCTGTGCTTTGCATGGACTTTGCGGTAGGAATAAATGCGCCACCACGAACATAGGTTGGTATCGCATTTTCTTCCGTTTTCACGGAAAGCCTTTGTCCGCCTTTTACTTTTTCATCGGTATAATAGTTAAACCAATTACTATCTTTTGGAAAGTAAACTTCTGCTTCCGTTTGATTGGCATTCACAATTGGAGTGATTAGAAAATCATTTCCCCAAAGGTATGTAGATGCCACGGTTTGCAATTCGGTATTATCATCTTCTTCAAAAAACAATGGGCGCATTAAAGGTGCTCCAGATTGGTTGTTTTCAAACACCAAATGGTAATTATATGGTAATAATTTATAACGTAACTCTATGGATTGTTTGGCTAGTGCTTTTGCTTTATCACTTCTGTATACCGGTTCTGCTGGCACATCTTCTTGTGCATGTGGTCTGTAAATAGGTTGAAAAACGCCATACTGCAACCATCGTGCGTATAGCTCGTCGTCTAAATTATCCCCTGCAAATCCACCTAAATCACTATGCATATATGCCAAACCTTGCATTCCCATTTGAAGGGCAATTTCTGGCTGCGATTGTAATCCGCCCCAAGTTCTATTCACATCTCCCGACCAAGGAATCATCCCGAAACGTTGCGACCCAGAACTTCCTGCTCGCATTAAAATAAAAGGTCTTGTATTTGGAAAATTCTCGGTGTATCCTTCCTGAATTAATTCTGCCCAATGATGTCCGTAAATATTATGCACCTCATCGGCAGTTCCGGTTGCGTGTAGTAAACCTTTAGGATGTACTTCTGGTTCTCCTAAATCGCCCCAAATTCCGGAAACGCCTAAATCGGCCAAGTCTTTATAAATGTTCCAAAACCATTTCTTGCCTTTCGGATTATAAATATCTATCAATCCGGTGTTCCCAAAATAGAAGTCGTAGGTAAACGGATTGCCACTAGCATCTTTAGCTAAAACGTCTTCTTTTACCGCTTCGTCCCAACGACTAGAAGTAGTTAACACAAAAGGCTCTGTGACTAAAACGGTTTTCACGTTGTTGTCTTTTAAACCTTTTATCATTTGTTTCGGATTTGGAAAAGAATCGTGATCAAAAGCGAGATTTCCCATGGTTCCTTTTATTGTTTTTCCGAACCAAAAAATATCGATAATGATGGCATCTAACGGAATATTTTCGTCTCTAAATTTTTGCGCCGTTGCTTCGACTTCCTGTTGTGAATGGTATCCAAATCGACTAGAGAAATTCCCTAAAGCCCAACGTGGCGGCATGGGTTGTGTTCCCGTAAGTTTGGTGTAATTTTTTATAAGATCTAACCAAGAATCGCCAACCACTACTTGATAGGTTTTTCTACCAGAAATCGTTTCGTACGTCAGTGTGTTATCTGCTTTGCTATCTAAATCTAAAAAGCCAATTGGCGCATTATCAAAATGAATTAAATACTTATTAGAAGACACCACAATTGGCATCGTGTAATTCATTAATTCACTTCTATCTTCATAACCATAATGCGCTTTATTGTACAATTCTAAGCGATTTCCTCTTCGGTTCATCCCTAAAGCCCTTGCGCCTCCTCCATATAAAACTTCATCTGGAGTTAGGTTCAATTGAATGGTTTCCAATGCGTCTGTTTTCTGATAGCCATTTTTTTCGGAAGTGACTTCTTTTCCATGGTACCAATAAGAAATATGAAAAGGTGCTTTCGTAATTTTTACGGATAAATCTTTAGCATTATATGTGATTTCAGATTCGCTTTCATGGAAAGTAACCTCTGAAAAAGCTTCCGTTAAAACAACCGCATGCGATTTTGTATGAAGCGCAGTTTCACCAGTTGGAAGAAAAGTAGTTTCTATAATTTCTGGGGAAAAGAATTGCATTTTATAGCTTCCATCAGAAACGTTTATTTCCAATTGATTGTCATTAAATTTCGCAGCTACAAACTCTCTTTTTTTAATTGCATCTTGGAATAGCCAAGTGATTGCTTCTTCAAAATTAGCACGCCAAAGTGCTTCATTATGTTTTCCTTCCGGAACGACTTTCGATTGTATATTTTTTGCAGGAAAACCTTCTGATTGTAAAAGACCGATCATACTATTCATGTCGGTTACAGTTTGGCTAATTTCGGTTCTTGAAGTATTTGTTCCTTCTTTTCCACCTGCTAAAAAGTACATTTTGGTATCTTTAATATTTGCATGCTTTTTAGAAAAGGCATGTACCGCTTCTGGAGCAAACCAATAGGATGGCGAGTACACACCAACTTTACCAAAAACCGTTGGATATTTTAATGCTGCGTAATGCGAAATTAATCCGCCCATCGAGCTACCAAAAATGGCTGTGTTGCTTTTATCCTTTTTTGTATTGTAATTAGAATCTATATAAGGTTTCAGTGTATTTGTAATAAAATCAAGATAGGCATCGCCTTCGCCGCCACCATATTCTGAATGTTTCCAAGGAGAATATTCGTCTAAGCGTTTCGATTCGCCATGATCCACACCAACTACAATTAGTTTTAAGTTTTGCTCTTTAAATAGTTTATCTAGTGTCTCGTCTACATTCCATTCGCCATAACCAGATGTGTTCGCATCAAAAAGATTTTGTCCATCGTGCATATAAACCACAGGATACGTCTCGTTGGATGTTTTATAATCTGCTGGTAAATACAGCCAAACACGACGTTTTCTATCTAACTGCGGCATATTAAAATCTTCAGAAAGAATGGTAACATTTTTAGAAGCTGTTGCTGCATTTTCTACTTCGAATAAATTATCCCAACCAGCGATTTTCACTTTAATAGTATCGTTTGGTTGGTCAAAAGTATAGGTACGATTATCTATCTCAAACCCTTTGTTTGTGCATTCTACAGAACTCCAAGAACCTTGTGTAAACTTGAAGTTTATTTGTCCTTCTGCCTTTGGAAGTGTAATAGCATAAACACCATCCTTTTGCTCTAATTGGTATTCTTTTTTTCCACCAGACCAACCTTCAAAATCACCTGCAATAAAAATAGATGCGTTTTTTGGAGTCTCTTTTGGAACCTCATCTATAATAATGGTTACTTGAGCAAAAGTTATTTGAAAAAGTAAAAAAGATAGTATGTATATAAAATGTTTCATATTCTTTGTTTAACAAGCACTTCGACTCTACCTTCGCTAAAGCTTCGGAAGATAAATGTGCTCAGTGTGACAACCGATTATAATTTTGTGGTTAATAGTGTGCTTCCTTTTTCAGACAAAACAATCTCGTCTTGCCAAATAAAGGTTTCTCCTGTTATGATGTTTTTTAAAGTCTTTCCGTTTAAACCAATTTCTGCATAGCGTTTTAAATCTATCGTGATTGGTTCGTTATTTTTATTGATAATATGTACCACGGTTTCTCCATCTATACTTCTGAAAAGAAAATACGTTCCCATAAATGGTGCAAAATGAATCGTTTCTCCATCGTGAATAGCGTCACTTGATTTTCTATAATTTAATATTTTTTTAAGGAATAACTGCATGTCTTTTTGTGCATCCGATAATCCTTCTCCTGTAAAGGCATTTGTTGTATCTCCTTGCCAACCACCTGGAAAATCGGTACGTATTAAACCGTGATCTCCTGGTTTAGCAAAGTCATTCATTAAGATTTCAGTTCCGTAATATATTTGTGGAATTCTTGGTAAAGTCAACAAATAACTTAGTGCCATTTTTGTATTTGGCACATCACCTTTGAGCTGTGTAAAAATGCGACTCATATCATGATTATCTGGAAAAATCATAATGTCTTTTGGGGATGCATATGCAAAATCGTTAGCCAAACCTTCGTAGATTTTCACCAAACCGGTATCCCATTTTTCGTCTTCATTTAAAGCATCTACTATCTTGTTTTGCATTGCAAAATCCATGGTAGAACTTAAATTAGATTGGTAACCATCTTTATTTTCCTGTCCGTCTTGCCAATATGCAATTAGTAGCGGATTAGTACTCCACTCTTCACCAACAATACTAAAGCTAGGATATTCCTTCATAATTGCTCCAGCCCAATTGCTCATAAATGCCTTATCGGAATATGGGTAGGTATCTTGTCGGATTCCTGTTAAGTTTAGCGTTTCCACCCACCAAATACTATTTTGTATAATATAATTTGCTAAGAACGGATTACGCTGATTTAAATCTGGCATTGCAGATACAAACCAACCTTCGGCCATTTCTTTTTTATCCCGTTTTGCAGCATACAAATCTTGATTACTTGTACGTCTGTGATTGGAGTTATTTAATGGCTTATTATTCTCAAAATGCTCTTGTTGGTTTAGCCAATCTTTAAATGGTAAATCTTGCATCCACCAATGCCCACTTCCACAGTGATTAGCTACTTGATCCATGATTAGACCAATACTTTTTTCTCTGGCTTTTACGGATAGTTCTTTATATGCATCTAGTGTTCCGTAACGTGGATCTACTTGGTAAAAATCGGTCATTGCATAACCATGATAGGAAGATTCTGGCATGTCGTTAGTTAATAAAGGACAGGACCATATTTGGGTAAAACCCATCTCTTCTATATAATCTAAATGCTGAATAATACCTCGTATATCTCCGCCATGTCGTCCATAATCATCCTTTCTATTGATAGTTGCTTCTTTTAAAAGGCTCACTTTTTCACCATTTTCATTTAAGCTGGAAGTATCTAAAAAGATATCATTCGAAGTATCTCCATTAGCAAAACGATCTGGAGTGATTAAATAAATAGCATCGCTACTATCAAATCCTTGAAAACTGGAAGCGTCTCTTTCTCTATCTTTTAGTTGGTAGGTTTGTACTAGTTGCTTTCCGTCTTTAAAATCAAAGTAGATATTAAATTGTCCTGCTTTAGTACTTTCAGAAATATTTAAATCTAAAAACAAATAATTTGGACTATCTGCTTTGTGTGCTTCTTTTATAGAAACACCTTGATAATTAATACTTGGTGATGCTTCAGATATATTAGGGTGTTTCACTAATAATTGAAATTGTGTGTTTTTAAAACCAATCCACCAATTGGGTGGTTCCACTTTTTCTATATCGTTTTTAACTTCGGTAACTTCTTCAGAAACTAGAGTTTCTTCAACGTTTTTTTTACAAGAAAAACTAACACTAATTAATATGATTAATGCTATGTGTATTAATTTTTTCATTTTAATTAGTGCATTTCGTTTATATTCTGACCAAGTTATTTGGCGAAATTGTAACTGTATTCTGATTAACAACAATGTCTAAATCTGCGCTTCCTTCTAACTCGAAAGTAGTTTCTGTTTGAGAAACATTAACTTTTAAAATTCGATTTCTAAAGTTTACTTTAAACGAGTAGGCATCCCATTCTTTAGGGATACGTGGTTCAAAATTTAGCATATCGTTTTTAACACGCATACCACCAAAACCTTCTACAATACTCATCCAAGTTCCAGCCATAGAAGTAATATGCAACCCTTCTTCTACTTCGTGATTATAATCGTCTAAATCTAAACGAGAAGTACGTAAGTAAAAAGTATAGGCCTGCTCCATGCGATCTAATTTAGCCGCTTGAATACTATGTACACAAGGAGAAAGCGAACTTTCATGCACGGTAAATGGTTCGTAAAAATTGAAATGTTTTTCTAGCTCCTTTTCTGTAAACTGATCTTCAAAAAGATAAAAACCTTGCAAGATATCTGCTTGTTTTATATATGGTGAACGTAAAATTCTGTCCCAAGACCATTTTTGATTAATTGGTCTTTCCGACTTTGGTAAATCTGCAACCGTAATTAATTCTTTATCTAAAAACCCGTCTTGTTGTAAGTAGATCCCTTTCTCTTCCGAATACGGAAAATACATATTATCTGCAACCGCTTTCCATTGTTCTAATTCGGTTTTAGAAAGTTTTGCTTTGTCCATGATTCTAGTATAATCGGAAGCAAATTCACTTGCCACTTTCTCTATATTTTCTAAGGCATATTTTATACACCATTGTGCAATATAGTTTGTGTACCAATTGTTATTAATGTTGTTTTCGTATTCATTTGGACCAGTAACACCCAAAATAACATATTGGTTTTTATCTGTTGAAAATGTAGCGCGTTGTTGCCAAAAACGAGCAATTCCGATAAGTACTTCTAATCCTTTTTCTGGAATATAACTGTAATCTCCAGTGTATCGGTAGAAATTATAAATAGCAAAAGCGATGGCTCCGTTTCTATGAATTTCTTCGAATGTAATTTCCCACTCATTATGGCATTCTTCGCCATTCATAGTTACCATTGGATATAAAGCTGCTCCGTTTTTAAAGCCTAATTTCTCGGCATTTTCTATTGCTTTTTCTAAATGGTTGTAACGATATTCTAATAAATTTCTAGCAACTTTTTGGTCTTTGGTTGCCATATAAAAAGGAATACAATATGCTTCGGTATCCCAATAGGTACTTCCTCCGTATTTTTCTCCTGTAAATCCTTTTGGACCAATATTTAATTGCGAATCTGTTCCTAAATAGGTTTGGTTCAATTGAAAAATATTAAAACGAATACCTTGTTGTGCCTTTACATCACCGTCGATGGTAATATCAGACATATTCCAGATCGTTGCCCAAGCCTGTTTTTGGTTTTCTAATAAAACCTTATAACCTAAATCGGTTGCCGTTTTTAATGCTTTTTTTGCTGCGGAAACTAAAGCTGTTTTATCGTGATTTCTATCTACTGCATAACCACCAAACTTATTAATGGTAAAGGTTTCATTTTGTTTTACTTGGCTTGTATAACCAAAGGATACCGTATTTTCTTCTTGTTTAGCATTTGGTGTAATGCTTACTTTTTCGTCATTTAAAAACAAATGCGACTCCATAAAAGTACAGGTATGAAAATCGGTTTTCATGGTTGAAGCCTGAATGAAAGCTTGCCCGTTTTCCTGAGTTAGGTTTTGGGTATTCCAAAACTTATCGTCCCAATTGGTATCTTCATTGGTAATCCCTGCATCTAAATACGGCTGAAAAGTAATTTCTGCATCTCCATTTAAAGGTTTAATGTTGAAATTAATAGCACCAACCTCATCTAAGTCTATACTTAAAAAACGTTTCGTAATTACTTCAACTTCTACATTATTTGGAAGTATTGCAACAAAACTTCTAGAAAGCCATCCTTCTTTCATATTTAATTCCCTGCGAAAATTTTTGACTTCCTTACAAGCAAATAAATCGAGTGGCTCGTTATTTACAAGTACGTTAATTCCTATCCAATTTGGTGCATTAAGCACTTTTGCAAAATATTCTGGATAGCCATTTTTCCACCAACCAACACGTGTTTTATCTGGATAATACACTCCTGCGATATAGCTTCCTTGAAATGTTGGTCCGGAATACTGCTCTTCAAAATTGGCACGTTGGCCCATAGCACCATTTCCGATACTAAATATACTTTCTGATGACTTTACGTTTTCCGCATTAAAGCCTTCTTCAATAATGGACCAATCATCTGGTTTTATGTAATCTAAATTCATTCTTTTAAATATATTAGAAAAAAGACGCTAGATCACTTTGCTTCTAGACTTACTCTTCCTCTTTAATTTGTGTTACGATTAAAAAAAAAATTAGCGATAAGAAAAAACGTATTTCTCTTTTCTAACTTCTCTTTTCGTTCGTCTTATTTATCTATTTATTAATTCTTGAACGAAGCTATTTTCCATTTCTGTAAAGTCTGAAAAAATATAATTTGCTTCCTTTAATATATGTTGTTCTCCAATACCAATGGAAATCATATTTGCCGCATTTGCAGCTTCTACACCTGCAACCGCATCTTCAAAAACGACACAATCTTCAGGGTTTACTCCTAATTGTTTCGCTGCAAGCAGAAAAACCTCAGGATCTGGTTTTGCTTTTGTCACATTATTTCCATCTACAATAGCATCAAAATAATGTAGTAAATCGACCTTCTCTAAAATTGGACGAGCATTTTTACTTGCCGACCCCAAGGCGATTGGAATATTGCTTTCTTGTAGAAAAGCTAATACTCGAGGAACATCTGGAAGGATTTCTGATGCATCCATATTTTCTATATATTCTAAGTAGTCTACATTTTTTTCGATCATCCAAGTATCGAATTGTTCTTGTGTAGCTTCTTTTTTTCCTATGTCTAATAAAATTTCTAAACAACGTTTTCTACTAACGCCTTTAAATAATTCGTTTTGTTCTTTTGTAAATTCGAAACCCAATTGATTAGCTAATTTTTTCCAAGCTAAAAAATGATATTTTGCAGTGTCTACAATGACACCATCGAGGTCGAATATGAATCCTTTTTTACTCATTTTTAAATTTCTTCTGTTTGATAGGTAATGGCATTTTTATTGGTAATAAGTAAATTACAAAGTCCTGCGATGATTAAACTTATTCCTGCTACTGTCATGGCATTTATTGCTTCCTCTCCTAATAATCCGGAAACGAAATTAATTCCGCCAAGTGCTGCAATTATTTGTGGGATTACAATAAACATATTGAAGATCCCCATAATTACTCCCATTTTTTTGGGATCTACGGAACTGGATAACATGGCATAAGGCATGGAAAGAATACTTCCCCAAGCAAAGCCAATTAACACAAAGCACCATTTTAAATTTTCGGGTGATGTATAGCTCATTAATAAGAATCCTAAGCCTCCTAGTATTAAGGCTGTCATGTGTACTAATTTTCTATTAATGCGTCTTTTTGAAGTGTATAAGACTAATAATAATGCAAATGCCATAGAGGATAATCCGTAAACACCCATTGCCGAACCAACAGCATTTGAGGATTCTTGAAATGCGGTATTTGCAACTTTAAAAGCTTCCGCTTGCACGGTATTCGCCATATCGAAAGTCGTTTCAATAGGCGCTGGTGTATGAAAAACATGTTCTGTTAATGCTGGATTTGCTAAACTCCACATCGTGAAAAAGGCAAACCAGGAAAAGAATTGAATGACACCTAACTTTTTCATCGTTAGTGGCATGTTTCCAATATTATTTAAAATATCTGGAATGAATTGATTTTTCTTTGCTTTCTCTTTTTCGAATTCTTCCATGTCTTCTGGAGGATATTCGGAAGTGGTAAAAACGGTATATAAAATACTTACTAAAAACACAAAAGCACCAATAGCAAAAGCTACTTTTACGGACATTGGTACAACACCAGAAGCTGCAGAATTACTAACACCTAATTGTGAAACCATCCAAGGCAGATTACTTGCAACCCAAGTACCAATACCGATAATTAAGGTTTGAATTACAAAACCGTAAGAGCGTTGCGAATCTGGCAGTTTATCTGCTACTAAGGCTCTAAATGGTTCCATAGAAATATTTATGGAAGCATCGAGAATCCATAAAAAACCTGCCGCAACCCAAAGTGCAGGAGAATGCGGAACAAAGAATAGTGCAATAGAACTTAGAATGGCTCCTATTAGAAAGTACGGTCTACGTCTTCCCCATTTAGCACTCCATGTTCTATCGCTTAAATAACCAATAATTGGCTGTACCAATAAACCAGTTAAGGGTGCAGCAATCCATAATAATGGAATGGCATCTTTTTCTGCTCCAAGGGTTTGAAATATCCGAGACATAAAGCCTCCTTGTAGTGCAAATCCGAATTGTATTCCTAAGAAACCGAAACTCATGTTCCAGATTTCCCAAAAACCTAACGCGCGCTTTTTCATCAATAGTATATTTTAAAATGAATACTATTCTGATAAGCTGTTTAACTTATCAAAACTTATGGTGAGAAATGAAAATATAAGTTTTGATTTGGGTGTAAATATATAAAAGTTTTTAAATCTTTTGTGTTATTTTTTTTATTTGGTGGATTCTCGTTCTATTAATTCGGTTTCAATAATTACGGTTTCATAGATATCTTCTTCGTCTTCTCTTTCTAGATTATTGATTAATAATTCGGCTGCTTTTTCACCTATTTTCTGGCCATGTTGACTTACGGTTGTCAAGGATGGAACGGCGTGTTTAGAGAGCACACCATCTGTAAAACCAATAATTTGAATGTCTTCTGGAATTCTTAAATGCATCTTCCTAGCCACCTTCATTGCGGTAAGCGCATAGAGCTCATTAACGGCAAAAATACCATCCAGATTTTTATTTCTTTTAAATAAACTTTCTACTTCTTTTTCTAATAAATCTAGGTGATCTTCCGACAATAACTGGTCGACAACCTTTAAAATCAAACTTGCTTTTGGGTTCATTTTATGTTCTTCTAAAGCCTCTAAATAACCCTGCGTTCGAAGTTTACCTACACTTACATAATCTCTTGTTGTTATGATTCCTATGTTTTCACAACCACTAGAAATTAGTTTACTTACTGCTTTTTTTGCGCCTTCTAAATCATCTACAATCACCTTATCGCAATTAATAGCATCCACCACGCGATCAAACATTACAATGGGCATTCCTTGATTAATCGTTTCTGTAAAATGATGGTAATCTTGTTGTTGTAAAGTCTCTTTAGAGATAGACAGTATAAATCCGTCGATACTACCATTAGCAAGCATTTCCATATTAATAACCTCTTTATCAAAAGACTCATTTGACAAACCAACAATAACATTATAGCCACGTTTATTAGCAACCAACTCAATACCACGAATCACTTTCGAGAAAAAATGATGTACAATTTCTGGTATGATGATACCTATGGTTTTTGTTTTTCTGTTCTTTAAACTAAGGGCAATATTGTTTGGTCTATAATTATATAGCTTAGCAAATGCCTGTACTTTTTGTCTAGTATCTTCACTAATTTCTTTGCTATTTCTTAACGCTTTAGAAACCGTTGAAATGGATACATCCAACTCTTTCGCTATCTGTTTTAGGGTTACTTTTCTTTTCATATTGTTTATTAAATGCGCAATTAAGGTATTAAATAATTACCAAAGTGTTAATTTAAAGGTGTTTTTTAGTAAAAACCCTCATTTTTTAAAAAGTTTTCAACACGAAAACGTTTGCGCTAATGTTTTCTTTTTCCTAGGTCAAATCTTTACATAAAATTTACATAGTTTTAACATCGAGAAGTGAAAATATAACTAATTAAATTAATAACTAATTAAATTATTTTATGAAAACAAAGTTAAATGGCTTATTGTTTTTTCTACTGGTTTTTCCTTTGTGTATGATAGCACAAAGTACGGTACAAGGAACTGTAACGGAACAATCCTCATCTTTACCGCTTCCTAGTGTGAATGTGATTATAAAAGACACATCTAGAGGAACTGCTACAGATTTTGATGGAAGATATGAAGTTAATGTAAATAACGGAGACGTTTTAGTGTTTTCTTATATTGGGTTTATTGCTCAAGAAATTATTTATAACGGACAACGAACTATAAATGTTAACCTAGTAGAAGACGCTTCCAATTTAGACGAAGTTGTAATTATTGGTTACGGTAGCGTTAAGAAAGAAGACCTTACGGGATCTGTAGACCTAGTAACAGAAAAAGATTTTAATGATGGTCCAATAGTATCTGCCCAACAACTTATATCTGGTAAAATTGCAGGTGTAAATGTTAGTTCTGGTGGAGGAGCTCCTGGAGAAGGGCAAGACATTACAATACGTGGTGTTGGTTCTTTATCTTTAAACAGTTCTCCTTTATATGTTATTGATGGATTACCAATTGACAATGGAGGTGTTGGTGGAACTAGAAACCCATTAAACCTTCTTAATCCAAGTGATATAGAAAGCATTACTGTTTTAAAAGATGCGTCGGCTACCTCTATTTATGGTTCTCGAGGTGCTAATGGTGTTATTATTGTTACTACTAAAAAAGGAAAGAATAGAGAATTTGAATTTAATTTAAGTGCGAAAACAACCGTTTACAGTCCAGTAGATTATGTAGATGTTTTATCTGCGGATGAATTTAGAAGTGTTGTGCCATTAGATTCTAATGCAGATGCTACAAGTATCGCTTTATTAGGAAATGCAAACACAGATTGGCAAGATGAAATTTATCAAACTGCTTTCGGAAAAGATTATGGCTTTAGTGCATTAGGAAGTGCTTTTGACGTACCTATGCGAGTTTCTTTAGGATATTCGGATCATGATGGAATATTATTAGGAGATAATTTTGAACGTATGAATGCATCGTTAAGTCTTTCCCCTAGTTTTTTAGATGAAAGTTTAAAAATTCAAATAAATGCGAAAGGAAGTTATACAGAAAATCAATTTGCTAACAGAGGCGCAATAGGATCCGCAATATCATTTGACCCTACACAATCTCCTTACGACACAAATTCGCCATATGCTGGCTACTTTGCCTGGATAGATCAAAGCACAGGGCAACAAGCTAATTTAGCAACAACAAACCCTCTTGCTTTACTAGATTTAATAAATGACACAGCAGAAGTTAGACGTTTTTTAGGAAACTTTAAAGCAGATTATACGTTACCTTTCTATAAAGACATAACTGCTACTGTAAATGTAGGTTTAGATAAATCTAACAGTCATGGAAGAACTAGCACTTCCGCATTTATTCCTACTTCTGATCCTACATGGAATGGTTCTTTCACAAATTATAGACAAGAAGCAACCAATAAATTACTAGATGCATATCTTACCTACACCAATACGTTTAAAGAAATGCACAACCTTACAGCAGTAGCTGGACACTCCTACCAATCTTTTGAATATGATAATTTTAATTATAATAGCGAAAATGAAGAAGACGGTGTAAAGTCTGAATTTATAGACAAATCTAAAAATGTTTTACTCTCTTATTTTGGAAGATTAAACTATAATTTTGATAGTCGTTATTTATTAACAGCAACCCTTAGAGCAGATGCTTCTTCAAAACTGAATCCAGATGATCGTTGGGGTTATTTCCCTTCACTTGCAGCAGCATGGAATATTCATAATGAAAAATTTATGGAAAACTCTTTCTTTAATGATTTAAAAATTAGAGCTGGTTATGGAGAAGTTGGTAACGTTAATGGTTTAGGGGATTACTTATTCTTAACGCGCTATACAGCAAGTACGGATACTGCTGGTTATCAATTTGGATACACTAACGCAGGAGTACCTTCATTCTATCAAACATATAGACCAGATGCTGTTAATGACAATCTTAAATGGGAAATTGGTCGTACCTTAAATGTTGGTTTAGATTTCAGCATTTTAGACGGAAGAATTTCGGGTTTATTTAATGCTTACTTAAGAAAAACACAAGATTTAATTGCTACATCAACAGTCGATCCTTTTACCAACTTCTCAAACACTATTCAAGCGAATCTTGGAGATATGGAAAACAAAGGAATTGAAATTGGATTAAATGTTATTCCTGTTCAAAACGACAACTTTACATGGTCATTCAACTACAATGTTGCTTTTAACGAAAACACAGTAACAAGTTTACCAGGAGACCAACCTATTGGAGGGATTTCTACTGGAGTAGGAACGAATGTTCAAGTACATAGAGAAGGAGAAACTCCTTTTAGCTACCTAGTATACAAACAAGTTTACGACGCGAACGGAAACCCTATTGAAGGTGCTTACGCAGATATAAATGGCGATAACCAAATTACTGACGCTGATAAATACCTATACAAAGATGCTTTAGCAGATATAACTATGGGATTTAACACGAATCTTAATTATAAAAACTGGGATTTAGCTGTTGTATCAAGAGCTAGTATTGGAAACTACGTGTATAATGATGTCGCTTCTTCTAAAGGTGTTTTAAACAATGTAGTACCTACCACAAACAACTACCTGAGTAATTTAAGCTCAGATTATTTTAATACCGGTTTCTTGAATATAACAGAGACTAACGCTTTAAGTGATCACTACGTTGAGGATGGATCTTTTTTCAAAATAGATAATATTACGGTTGGTTATAATGCCGTAAATATACTAAAGGACATTGATGCTAGATTCTATGGCTCTTTACAAAACGTGGCTACTTTTACTAAATACGATGGAATTGATCCAGAAATTAGTGGTGGTATAGATAATAACTTCTACCCTAGACCACGTTCTTTTGTCCTAGGTATTAATGTTGATTTTTAAAAAACAAACTATGAAAAACTTATTTAAACAATTTAATTATGCTTTAGTATTGCTTTTCTTAGCAACTGCTTGTCATGATGATTTAGATCAATCTCCTATTGACCCAGACAGTTTTACTGAAGAAGATGTCTTTGCAAACGCCACGGAAGCTAAAGGAGCACTAGCTAAAGTTTATGCTAGTTTAGCACTAACTGGACAAGAAGGACCTGCTGGACAACCAGATTTATCTAATATTGATGAAGGATTTTCACAATACTCCAGAATGCTTTTTAATCTAAACGAATTAACTACAGATAATGCTGTAGTTGCATGGGGAGATGCTGGGTTACAAGATTTACATGGTATGTACTGGACCGCAAGTAATGACTTTACAGACGCTATGTATAACCGACTTGCACAAACCGTATCTTTTTCTAATTCATTTATAGAAAACGCTTCCGGTTTAAGCGATGAAGTTGTTACTCAATATATAGCAGAAGCTAGATTTATCAGAGCTTTTGCTTATTATAACTTAATTGATTTATATGGCGATGTTCCCTTAGTAACAGAAATCGCTACTACATTACCTACTCAAAATTCTAGAGAGGATGTGTTCACTTTTGTGGAAACAGAATTATTAGAAATCCAAAATCAGTTAGCATCTAGCGGATCTAACGAATATGGTCGTGTAGATGAAGTTGCAGCTTGGTCATTATTATCTAAACTCTATTTAAATGCAGAAGTATGGATCGGTCAAACACTATATAATGAATCTGTAACATTCTCTAATAATGTAATAGCATCGACCTACAGTATTAATACTACAGATGCGAATAATAACGGATCTGCTTATGACGAATTATTTTTAGCCGACAATGATGTTAATGGAGCGCAGAAGGAATTTATTTTCACTCTAAATTTTGATGGCATAAATAGTCAAACCTATGGAGGTTCAACATTCTTAGTACATGCAGCTATTGGCGGCGATATGGATCCTATCGCTTTTGGTGTTAATGGTGGATGGGGAGGACTTAGAACCACTAGCGCTTTAGTAAACAAAATGGGAACTGGAGACACAAGAGCTATGTTTTACTCGAATGGTCAAAACTTAGAAATTCAAGACATGACAGTATTTAGTGATGGATATGCGGTTACCAAATTTAAAAATATCAAATCTGACGGAACACAAGGATCCGATTCTGCTGGTGACTTTGTAGATACTGATTTACCATTGATTAGATTATCTGAAATCTATTTAAATTATGCAGAGGCTACTTTACGAGGAGGTAATGGAAATGCATCTCTTGCTTTAGATTTTATTAATGAATTAAGAGAAAGAGCGTATGGAGATATATCTGGAAATATTTCATCAGGAGATTTAACATTAGATTTTATTTTAGACGAAAGAGCAAGAGAATTATATTGGGAAGGGCAACGTCGTACAGACTTAATAAGATATAATTATTTTACTACTAGCACATATTTATGGCCTTATAAAGGAGATGCTACCTTAGGTACTTCTGTCGCTAATTTCCGTAATTTATTTCCAATACCAACAAACACTATTTTGTCTAATCCTAACCTACAACAAAATCCTGGTTACTAATTAAAAAAAATAACAATGAAAAATTTAAAAATCTTATTTATAGCAGCTATTTCTTTAATTAGCTTTAACTCTTGCGATGAAGATGATACTATTTTTGAAATACAATCATCTGAATCTACAGCAGCAATTATTAACTTACCAACTTCTGGAACCTCACTTGTTTTAGATATTGCAAATCCAACAAATACAGCAACAACTATAGTTTGGGAAGATGCTACCTATAATGTTCCAACGGTAATAGATAACACGATACAACTTGCAATCGCAGGAACAAATTTTGAAACTCCTTTTGATGCAGCAACAACAGCAAATAACTATTTAGTTTGGACAAATGAAGAATTAAACGGTATAGCTGTTGGTACGCTAGGTCTAACTCCTTTTACATCTACAGATGTAGATATGCGTATTAAATCTTCTATTGGTGATAATGGCTCAGAAGCTATATATTCAGAGATGGTTACTGTATCTATTACGCCATACACAACGGAAGCTCCAAGGATTGGAGTTCCAGGTAATCATCAAGGTTGGGATCCTGCTTCAGCACCTAGTTTATTTGCTTCTGCTTACGGAGAAACAGACTTTGAAGGGTACGTTTGGCTTGATGGACAGCATAAATTTATTGCAACTAATGACGAAGGAATCTATGATTGGGGAAATACAGATTGGGGTGATGCCTCTGGAATAGATGGATCTTACACAGAAGTTTTAATAGAAGATGGTGAAGGTAATATTGATCCTCCTAATGGTGCTGGATACTACTTTATACAAGCAAACACAGACGCAGACGTCTTAGAGTATTCGGAAACATTACACAACTGGGGTGTTATTGGCTCTGCAACAGGCTCTTGGGATAACGATACAGATATGACTTATGATAGTGCAACTTCAACTTGGACGCTTACTATGGACTTAACAGCCGAAGAAATTAAATTTAGATCTAATGATGGTTGGGACTGGAATTATGGAGATGATGAAGGTGATGGTATTTTAGAATTCAATTCTGGAACAAACGTTCCTGTGCCATCTGCAGGAAATTACACCATTGTTTTAGATTTAAGCACACCAAGAAATTACACCTATAGTTTAACTTTAAACTAATACTTTGTTTTAAAGGCTTTGAAAATACTCAAAGCCTTTTTTTATTCCATTTTAAATTCTTTCAAAATGAAAAAACACTACTTTTTACTAGCATTATTTTGCTCTTTATTTGCCAAAGCGCAAGTAAGTATATCTCCGTTTCCTTTTAATGTAGATGAAAGCATAACAATTACTGTAGATATTAATTCAATAGGCACAGATTGTAATGGTTTTAATAACCCTACAACAATTTATTTACACTCCGGAATTGGAGACGACACTAATGCTTTTGGTTACAATGTTGTTGGAAACTGGGGACAAGATGATAGCGTTGGAGTAATGACCGATAATAACAATGGTACTTGGAGTATTACTCTTGTTCCAGAAACTTATTATTCCCTATCTTCAGCACAAGCATCTTCTGCTACAAAATTAGGAATGGTATTTAGAAATGAAGATGGCAGCCAAGAATTTAAAGATAATGGCTGTTCTGACTTTATATATAATATAGGGACATTTCAAGTTCATTTAACAACCCCTTCAGAAAACAGTGTAACACAATTAAATTCTGGTAACAACTTAGGCATAGAAGCTACAAATACAAATGGAAATGCAAATTACACATTAAGTTCTAACGGAAACGTTTTAAACACTCTAAATGACGTAACCACCTATAATTTTACACATACTAACATTACCGAAAACCAGTACTATACCTTATCTGTTACACAAGGTCTAGAATCGGTTGTAAAAGAGTTTTCAGTACTAATAAACGCTACGCCTGTTAATGAAACCTTACCTAATGGCGTGGACAATGGAATAAACTACAACACTTCGGATAACACTAAAGCAACTCTTGTTTTAGAGGCACCAAATAAAGATTATATATATGTAGCTGGTAGTTTTAATAATTACCAACCAACTAATTCAGATCTAATGAAAAAAGACCCAACCTCAGGTGTTTTTTGGTTGGAACTTACCAATTTAACTCCTAATCAAATTGAAACCTACCAATATTGGGTTGTAGATCAATCTCCTATAGCGAATTCACCTTCCATGGTAAAAACAGCAGATCCTTTTTCTACTTTAGTACTATCTCCTTTTGATGACCCATGGATTCCAGCTTCCACCTATCCAAACTTACCAGCATATCCTGCTGGACAAGAACGTGAAGTGACGGTTTTAGAAACCGGACAAACCCCATATTCTTGGGTAGTTACCGATTTTGAAAAACCTAAAAAAGAAGATTTAGTGGTTTACGAAGTGCTTATTAGAGACTTCGACACCGATAGAAACTTTCAAGATTTAATAGATAAAATAGATTATTTTAAAAACCTAAATGTAAATGCCATCGAACTAATGCCTGTCATGGAGTTTGAAGGAAATGAAAGTTGGGGTTATAATACTTCCTTTCATCTAGCACTAGATAAATTTTATGGTACCGAGGCTAAGTTTAAAGAATTGATAGATGTATGCCACCAAAATGGTATTGCTGTAATTTTAGATGTTGCCTTAAACCACGCTTTTGGAAGAAACCCCATGGTACGCATGTGGATGGATGATGCAGATGGTGACGGTTGGGGAGAACCAAGTAGCGAAAATCCTTATTTTAATCAAATAGCGGCGCACAGTTATAGTGTTGGTTCCGATTTTGATCATTCCAATCCAAGAACAAAAGACTATACAAAACGTGTTGTAAAACATTGGATTGAAGAATTTAAAATTGATGGTTTCCGTTGGGATTTAACCAAAGGATTTACACAAAACGCAACAGGTAGTGATGCACAAACTAATGCATATCAAGCAGATCGCGTTGCTGTTTTAAAAGAATATGCCGATTATTCTTGGTCTTTAGACGAAACACATTACGTGATTTTCGAACATTTAGGTTTTGGCGGAAGCGCACAAGAAGAAACAGAATGGGCGAACTACAGACTTACAGACAGTGAACCTAAAGGAATTATGCTTTGGGGAAAATTAACCGAACCATATAACCAATTAACTATGGGTTATAATTCGGATAATAATTTTGAAGGCATGGGACATATTGCTAGAGGTTTTGATGCTCCTAGATCCATGGGATACGCAGAAAGCCATGATGAAGAACGTTTAATGTACAAAAACCTACAATATGGTAATGCATCCAATGCTTCTCATGATGTAACAGATTTAAATGTAGCAATATCAAGAATGTCCGCGTTAGGTGCTGTAAGTTTAACGATTCCTGGTCCGAAAATGATATGGCATTTTGGTGAATTAGGTATGGAAAACTCCATTTTTACTTGTAATAATGGAACGGTAAATGAACCTGGAGGAACAGATGGTGATTGTAAATTAGACACAAAACCACAACCACAATGGGCAGACAATTGGGGAACAGATGTAACTAGAAGTCAAGTGTATAGCGATTGGTCTAGAATGAATTATTTAAAAATAAATGAACCTGTTTTTGAAGGGGATTACACCATTACTTCTGGAAGTCTTACGCCTAGAATCGATATTTTTGATACTTCTATTCCTACTACAGCATTAAGAAATGTTATTGTTTTAGCAAACTTTGATGTCGTTTCTCAAACGGTAAACACGAGTTTTCCAACAAGTGGAACTTGGTATGATTTAATGGATGAAACTGGAAACACGACAATAGAATCTACAGTAACCACCATTAGTATTCCTGCCGGACAGTTTAGAATTTTCGGAAATAACGCTCCTACATTAAGTATAGATGATTTGGAAACGGTTACCGATTTAACTTTATATCCAAATCCGACAAACAATGCATTTCAATTAAATAAAGATGTTTCAAGACTTCAAATATTTGATATCTCTGGAAAACTAGTAAAAGAATACCAAGGTGATTTTACAAAAAATGCAACTTTCACTATTTCAGAATTATCTAGAGGAATGTATTTAGTAAAAGCAAAAAACAGGTTAGAACAAATAAGTACCACTAAACTAATTAAATTTTAATCCCTAAATAGAATTTAAGTTCTAACCAAAAAAGCGCAACAAGTTTACTTGATTGCGCTTTTTTATTATATTAAAAGTAGTAAACCCTATAGATTTACCGCTATTGTCTTCGTGTGAAAACTAGTATTATCCTTACTCTTTATTCTATCTAATAAAAGCTTGGCACACGTTACACCAATTTCTTTGGCGTTTTGATTAATTACAATAAGGGAAGCATCATACTTCGATTGCATATCATTACAAAAACCTGCAATAGAAATCGCGTTATCTTCTTTTTGTAGTTTATTCGTTAATAAAATAGCGTGCAACACACTTTTTTCATTTAAACCAAAAACACCATCAATACTTGAATCTTCTTTTAATAGTTCGCCAAGTTTTTGTTTTAGTCCTTTAGATCTTTCGTCTGTGATCACCGTACATTTCACAGTAGCGCTATGCTTATTCATTGCCGCTTCAAACCCTTTTCTTCTTAGGTTTAAATGATGTAGATTATTTGTTTTCGCTGTGATTACTATATGTTTACAATTTCTATTGGTTATAAGAAACTCCGTAGCATCAAAAGCAGCTTGAAAATCATCTGTAATCACCTTATCACATTCCAACTCATCACAAATTCTATCAAACATGACTATTGGAGTCCCGTTATCTATTAATGTTTTAATGTGTTGGTATTCGCTTTTCTGTTCGGCTTCTTTAGAGATGCAAATAATTAATCCATCCACAAAACCACTAGACATTACAGAAATGTTTTTGGTTTCCTTTTCAATTAAATCATTAGAAATAGAGGTAATTAATTTATAGCCATTATCATCTAAATATGTTTCTACTCCGACTAGCACTTTAGCATAAAACGGGTTTAAAATATTAGGTATTATTAAACCGATGGTACTTGTGGTACCTTTTCTAAAACTGGAAGCGAAGCTATTTGGCGTATAATTATTTGCTTTAGCATATTCTAAAACTCTTTTTTTTGTTGCAGCACCAATTTCTGAACTATCAGAAAGCGCCTTAGAAACTGTGGATACAGAAATCTCTAATGCTTGAGCAATAGAAGCTAAAGTTGTTCTTTTTGATGGCATGTAAATCGAATTTTATGATGTATACTATTTTGCAAAAATACTTCTTTTATTCCTTTCTTTAACATTTTGGAATATTTTTGAAAGAAACCAAGAAATTAAAGTCTTGAAAAAAAAGGCACAAAACAACAGCATTCTCTCAAATACATGAAGCCTTTTACTCTTAATCAAGTGTTGCTACAGCAAATTACAAATGGGTATTGTTCTGTTTATTTAATTAAAAGTGTGTCTGTAAAATAGTGTTTACAATCTAAAAAATGATTTACCACTTTAAAGTTGCTTTGAACAGCGAGTACATCAATTTCTTCTAGACTATATTTTTTAGATAATTCTGTCCAAATCAATTCATCATACTTAAAATCGACCATCACATCTAGTTTTTTAAGCGCTACTTTTTGATTTCGAAGACTTACTATATAGCTTTTCACATCGCCACTTATTGGATCATAATGACAATAAAAATCAAAATCATCCACTTTAAAATCGCCATCAAACTCTTTATTGATTCGCAATAATAAATTAAGATTAAAGCGTTTTGTAATACCATGCTTATCCAAATACGCGTTTTGAACAATTATCGGATTCTTTTTCACATCGACGCCAAGTAATAAAGCATCTCCTTTTTTCATATTATCATTAAATAATTGCAAAAGGTTTACGGCTTCTTTTTCTGGATAGTTCCCTATATTTCCTCCCAAAAATAAAAGCAAACTAGGAATATCTGTTTGCACATTTTCTTTAGATAGAATTTCAAAATAATCTCCAACACGCGGATGAATCGAAAGGTTTGGCAGTTTTTCCTTCAGCTTTTTGGTAAGTGAATCCATTGCGCCTTGCGAAATATCTACTGGCACATAATGAAATTCTATCTCATTATTTACCAAATATTCTAAGAGTTTAAACGTTTTAAATCCATCACCTGCACCTAATTCTACAATATTAAATGGAGTATCAAAATTTACCGCAGCAATAATTTGTTTTGCCTGCAACGACAAAATTTCGAATTCGCTATCGGTTAAATAATATTCAGGCATGTTCATTATTTCCTGAAAAATTCGACTTCCTATATCATCATAAAAATATTTAGAGGATAAGTGTTTCTTTTTAGATGATAATCCTTCAATTACATCGTTTGCAAAATCTGTATTCATTATAATGATAATCGTTTTTCTAAATTGGTTGGTATTAATACTAAGGCAGTAGGATGCAATACTGCTGCATCTCTTATTTTTTCACTAATCGAATTCCTGAAAACATCCATTGTAAACTGGCGTGAAAAAAATTTCGATAGGTTTTTCTACTATGGTTTTTCGGTGTAGCAATAGATGCACCACGCAATACTTGCAAATTCACCATAAACTTTCCGTTGTACTCGCCTAAAGCACCATCTGCTTTTGTAAAATCAGGATATGGTTGATAGGCACTTGCTGTCCATTCCCAAAGCTGTCCGTACTCTAATTGATCTGCTGCAACTTCCCATTCAAACTCGGTAGGCAAACGCATTCCTTTCCATTCGGCAAAGGCATAGGCTTTATAATAACTAATATGTGTAACTGGTAAATTCAGGTGGATTTCTTCTAATCCGTTACAATTATAATACTTCCAAA
>JAGPUY010000153.1 GCA_018067265.1 Oceanihabitans sp.
GAAGCGGAAGCAGAAGGAAATCAAGAAAAATAAGTAATAAACAGTAAAATAAGAAATAAAAAAAAGCCACTCTAAAGAATGACTTAACTACGTTATTTATAGTGTGGCTTTTTTATATTATAAACTTAAAGAAGCGAATAATTTATCAAATTTTGGACTAGAAGGTCTTGGTGCATCTGCATCTACAACAACACCATTAGGATCAATTAAAATAAATCTAGGAATACTATTCACTTTATAAGCAGTAATGAAATCGGATTTCCAGTTTTTATCTGAAAATAACTGAATACCACCCATTTCTTTTTCGGCAATCATTTTTTTCCATCCTTCTTTAGAAGCTTCAAAAGATTTGTCTTTATAACCTCTTCCATTATCTACAGAAATACTTACAAAAGCAACATTTTTATCTTCATATTTTTTCTCTGCTATTTTTAATGCAGGAAGTTCTGCTAAACATGGTCCGCACCAAGTTGCCCAGATATCTACATACACATAGTTTCCTTTTAAATCTGCTAAAGAAGTAGTTCCTCCTTTTTCATTTTCGTAATTCTCAAAAACAGCAGAAGGTTCTCCTATATAACTTGCAAATTGTGCAGCTCTAGTTTTTGCTCTTTCTTTACTTTCTGCAAAATAACCTAACATTTTCTTTTCAAAGCCATCAACATCTTCTTTTTCGGTTACATAAAAAGCAGGATCAATATCTTTGTTTTCTTCTAAAAAAGCGGCTCTCTTTTTGTTTAATTCTGAAATGTTTTTATTAAAATCTGCTTCTTCAAAATCAAAAAGACTTGGAGGAAAAAGGGTTTCTTCAAATAATGCTTTTTTAGCTAAATAATTATTTGTTTTATCTCCAGTTCCTGTATAGCTAATCGTTTCATCAAACATCTTTGTGTCTAATGTCATATTTAGATCATAGCCATTTTGTAGGTACACATTAGAGCTTTCACCACCATCATAAAAATTATATATTCCAGTAGCTACTTTTAAGGTGTCGCTAAACGTACCATCTTCATTTACTTGAATTGTTTTCGAGTATGTTTGGGTTCTTAAAACAATAGAGTCGCTATTTTTATCTGTAATAGTTCCAGAAAATGTAACGTAGTCTTTGGCTTCTTCTTTACAAGCAACAATGCTTAGTGCACAAAATGCAATTAGTATTTTTTTCATTTATTTATGTTTAGGTTTTTTCAAAAATAGTAATAATAATTTAGTATTTCGCTTATTTAATTATTAACAATAGTTGCATAACTAGTTTTGAATTACCACTTTTGGATTACTTAAAACAAAACATGAGCACATACCATTATATATCTTCCGAAAAACTAGACATTGTAACCATTTATAATATTTTTAAAGACAATAAAAAATTAAAATTATCTGAAGAATCTATAGGAAAAATAAAAGCCTGTAAGAAATATTTAGATAAAAAATTAAGCGAAGCAGAAAAACCTTTTTACGGAATTAATACTGGTTTTGGCTCTTTATATAATGTCGAGATTTCTAAAAAAGATTTGACCAAATTACAAGAGAATTTGGTGATGTCACACGCTTGTGGAACCGGAGAGCGTGTTCCAGAAAGTGTTGTGAAAGTGATGTTGCTTTTAAAAATACAATCTTTAAGTTATGGCCATAGTGGTGTACAGTTAGAAACGGTAAACCGTTTAATTGACTTTTTTAATAACGATGTTTTTCCTTTTGTTTTCACACAAGGATCTCTTGGTGCTTCTGGTGATTTAGCACCTTTGGCGCATTTGGCCTTACCATTAATTGGAAAAGGAAAAGTAGTACATGAGAAAAGAGAAATGAATGCAAGCACCATTCTTAAAAAGTTTGGTTGGGAACCTATAAAATTAGAAGCTAAAGAAGGTTTAGCCCTTTTAAACGGAACGCAATTTATGAGTGCCTATGGTGTGTATCTTTTATTAATGTCGCACAAAACATCGTATTTAGCAGATGTAATTGCAAGTATTTCATTGGATGCTTTTGATGGAAGAATAGAACCGTTTCATGATTTAGTACATCAAGTACGTCCGCATCCTGGGCAATTAAAAGTTGCAAGACGTTTTAATGAATTTTTAAAAGGAAGTGAAATTATTACTAGAGAAAAACAACATGTACAAGATCCATATTCTTTTCGTTGTATTCCGCAGGTGCATGGCGCAACAAAAGATACTTTAGATTTTGTGGAACGTGTTATTTTAACTGAAATTAATTCGGTTACCGATAATCCTAATATTTTTCCGGAAGAAGATTTAATTATTTCTGGTGGAAATTTTCACGGACAACCATTAGCATTAGCGCTAGATTATTTAAAGATAGCAATGGCAGAAATTGGGAATATCTCGGAAAGACGTGTATTTCAATTAGTCTCTGGTTTAAGAGGATTGCCAGCCTTTTTGGTGGACAATCCAGGTTTAAATTCTGGTTTTATGATTCCGCAATACACAGCAGCAAGTATTGTTAGTGCAAACAAACAGTTGGCAACTCCTGCGAGTGTGGATAGTATTGTTTCTAGTAACGGACAGGAAGATCACGTAAGTATGGGAGCAAATGCAGCAACACAAGCATACCGATTAATTAGAAATGTAGAACGTGTAATTGCTATTGAATTGATGAATGCTAGTCAGGCTATTGCATTTAGAAATCCGTTAAAAACCTCTCCTTTTTTAGAATCCTTTTTAGAGTTATATAGAAAAGAAGTTTCGTTCGTGAAAAAAGATCGCGTATTACATGATGATATTGAAGCTTCTATTCAGTTTTTAAGTGATGTCGATGTAGAAATAGAAGAGTTGTTTTTGAATAATTATGGTGTTTAATTTTTATTATAATTTAAAACTAAATTTTCAGACCATATAATTGCTTCAGCCATGCTATCAAAATGAACAAACGGTTTTTTAAAGAATAATTTTTCAATATCCGTATTGCTAAATGATAAGGTATTTTTAGATACAATTGCAAAACCAATTAGGTTATAGATTTTTGCTGTTTCTACATAAGTAGCAGGATCTACAGCATAAGAGTTTATTCTATTGGTTATATATACAAAAGGTTTGGAGTGAAAATAGGTGGTTACAATATCGAATAGAACATCGTTTAAATCGGGAGTAACCGTAATGCCTTCTTTCATAACCGCAATAATATAGTTGTCATGTACAAATATTTCACCAAAGAAGAAATCTAGTTTTGTCATATTATAAAGTTAAGATAATCAAGTGTTTAATCAAAAAAAAAGACCGTTAAATAATTAACGGTCTTTTTTATAGGAGTAAAATTCTATTACGATTCGGCTGGTTTTTCAGCTTTTTCAATTTCGATTTTTAATTCATTATTTTCGGTATCTAAATCCATCATTATTTTATCACCTTCTACTAAATGTGAAGTAATAATTTCTTCCGCTAAAGTATCTTCTACATACTTTTGAATAGCGCGTTTTAATGGTCTAGCTCCATATTGTTTGTCGAAACCTTTATCTGCAATATAGTCTTTGGCAGCTTTACTTAATTTTAAAGTATAACCAAGATCTTTAATTCTTAATAGTAGTTTTTCTAATTCGATATCAATAATTTTATTAATGTCTTCTTTCTCTAAAGCATTAAAAACAACCACATCATCAATTCTATTTAAAAATTCTGGAGCAAATGCTTTTTTAAGTGCATTTTCAATAACACCTCTAGCATTTTTATCTTCTTGAGATTTTTGTGAAGCAGTACCAAAACCAACTCCTGTTCCAAAATCTTTCAATTTTCTAGAACCAATATTAGAAGTCATGATAATAATAGAGTTTCTAAAATCTATTTTTCTACCAAGGCTATCTGTTAGGTATCCATCGTCCAGCACTTGAAGCATCATATTAAATACATCTGGGTGTGCTTTTTCAATTTCATCTAGTAAAATTACAGAGTATGGTTTGCGTCTTACTTTTTCGGTAAGTTGACCGCCTTCTTCATAACCAACATATCCTGGAGGTGCTCCAACAAGTCTAGAGATTGCAAATTTCTCCATGTATTCACTCATGTCTATTCTAATTAAAGAATCTTCACTATCAAATAACTCTCTAGCCAAAACTTTAGCTAATTGCGTTTTACCAACACCTGTTTGTCCTAAAAATATAAACGAACCAATTGGCTTATTCGGATCTTTAAGTCCAGCACGATTACGTTGAATTGCTTTAACAACCTTTGCAACCGCTTCGTCTTGACCAATTACTTTTCCTTTTATAAGTTCTGGTAATTCTGCAAGTTTATTGCTTTCTTTTTGTGCAATTCTGTTTACAGGAATTCCGGTCATCATAGAAACCACATCTGCAACGTTGTCTTCGCTAACAATTTCACGATGTAATTTGGTGTCTTCTTCCCATTTCTCCTGTGCGATTGCTAAATCTTTCTCGATGCGTTTTTCGTCATCACGAAGCTTTGCAGCTTCTTCGTATTTTTGCTTTTTAACTACAGAAGTTTTTGTTTTCTTAACTTCTTCTAGTTGTTTTTCTAGTTCTAGAATCTGTTTAGGCACTTCTATGTTTGTAATGTGTACACGAGATCCAGCTTCATCTAAAGCATCAATAGCTTTGTCTGGTAAAAAGCGTTCTGTCATGTATCTATTCGTAAGTTTTACACAAGCAGCAATAGCTTCAGGTGTATATTCTACGTTGTGATGTTCTTCGTATTTACCTTTAATATTATTAAGGATTTCAATAGTTTCCTCTACTGTTGTAGGCTCTACAATTACTTTTTGAAAACGACGTTCTAAAGCGCCATCTTTTTCAATGTATTGTCTATATTCATCTAAAGTCGTTGCGCCAACACATTGTATTTCTCCCCTTGCTAAAGCAGGTTTAAACATGTTAGAAGCATCTAAGCTTCCTGTTGCTCCACCAGCGCCAACAATGGTATGAATTTCGTCTATAAAAAGAATAATATCATCATTCTTTTCTAGTTCGTTCATTACTGCTTTCATGCGCTCTTCAAACTGTCCTCTATATTTTGTTCCAGCAACTAAGCTAGCTAAATCTAGCGTAACTACACGTTTGTTAAAAAGGATTCGTGATACTTTTTTACTAACAATTCTATTTGCTAATCCTTCCGCAATTGCCGATTTACCAACTCCTGGTTCTCCAATTAAAAGCGGATTATTTTTCTTTCTTCTACTTAAAATTTGAGAAACTCTTTCTATTTCTTTTTCACGACCTACAACTGGGTCTAGTTTTCATTCTTCTGCCATTGCAGTTAAATCTCTTCCAAAATTATCTAAAACTGGAGTTTTAGATTTTTTGTTCGATTTTCCTCCAGTAGGTGTGTTGAAAATATCTTTTGAAGACGCATCTTCAGAAGAAGTGTCCTCGTCTGGAAATTCTGCTTTTGGTTCTATATAATTATCATCGTTTGTAATCATAAATTTAAATTGTTCTTTAACATTATCGTAATCCACTTTAAGCTTATTTAAAAGTTTGGTAGTAGGATCGTTTTCATTTCTTAAAATACACAATAGTAAATGTGCGGTATTAATCGACGTACTTTGAAAAAGTTTTGCTTCTAAAAAAGTAGTTTTTAAAGCACGTTCTGCTTGTCTAGTGAGATGTAGGTTTTTCTTTTCGTTAGAAGCCACTGCAACATTTGGGTTTGCAGGACTTAAAATTTCTACTTTACGCCTTAAATGATTTAAATCAATATCTAATGCGTTTAATATGTTAATAGCTTTACCGTTTCCATCTCTTAATAAACCAAGCATTAAGTGTTCTGTACCAATAAAATCATGGCCTAAGCGCAACGCTTCTTCTTTACTAAATGCAATTACGTCTTTTACTCTTGGTGAAAAATTATCATCCATAAATTGTTCCTTTCTTCATTAAAAATACTAAAATCCTATTACTAAAATCAAAAACTATACCTTAATTAATAGGATATATGCTAATAGACGAAAAATAGTTTATAAAATCAAAATAATTAACAGCATACTTATTAACTAATAAGGTATGTGAAATTGTTAATAAAAAGTCTTAAAAAAAACAATTGAAAGGCTTGCTGTGGCTAATGAAAGTGTTATATTAGCGTGTTTTGAAAATAACAAAATAATTTAATATTTTATATATATGGCAGAAGGAGAAAAACTCATTCCTATTAACATTGAAGATGAAATGAAATCGGCTTACATTGACTATTCAATGTCAGTCATTGTGTCACGTGCTTTACCAGATGTAAGAGATGGTTTAAAGCCAGTACATAGACGTGTACTTTATGGTATGCATGAACTAGGTGTTCGCGCAACTGGAGCGCACAAAAAATCTGCAAGAATAGTTGGTGAGGTTTTAGGTAAGTATCATCCGCACGGAGATACTTCTGTCTACGATGCAATGGTGCGTATGGCTCAAGAATGGAGTTTGCGTTACATGCTAGTAGATGGTCAAGGTAACTTTGGTTCTGTGGATGGTGATAGTCCGGCAGCAATGCGTTATACAGAAGCGCGTATGCGTAAGATATCTGAGGACATGTTGGCAGATATTGATAAAGAAACAGTAGACCATAAATTAAATTTTGATGATACTTTAGAAGAACCAACCGTTTTACCAACACGTATTCCAGGACTTTTAGTGAATGGAGCTTCAGGTATTGCAGTAGGTATGGCAACGAATATGCCACCACACAATTTAACAGAGGTTGTAGATGGTATCATGGCTTATATTGACAATAAAGACATTGAAATTGATGAGTTAATGCAACACATCAAAGCACCAGATTTTCCTACAGGAGGAACTATTTATGGTTATGATGGTGTTAAAGAAGCTTTTCATACTGGTAGAGGACGTATTGTTATGCGTGCTAAAGCGAATATTGAAGAAGTACAAGGTAGAGAATGTGTCATTGTAACTGAAATTCCTTATCAAGTGAATAAGGCAGATATGATTAAAAAGACTGCCGATTTAGTTAACGAGAAAAAACTAGAAGGAATCTCTACTATTCGAGATGAGTCGGATAGAAACGGAATGCGAATTGTATACGTTTTAAAGCGGGATGCAATACCAAATATTGTACTAAATAAGTTATTCAAGTACACTTCATTACAGTCTTCGTTTAGTGTAAATAATATTGCACTAGTAAACGGAAGACCTCAAATGCTAAACTTAAAAGAGTTAATTCATTATTTTGTAGAGCATAGACATGAAGTGGTTGTAAGAAGAACTACTTATGAGTTGCGCAAAGCGGAAGAAAGAGCACATATTCTTGAAGGTTTAATTATCGCTTCCGATAATATAGATGAAGTTATTAAAATTATTAGAGCATCGTCTAATGGAGATGAAGCTAGAACCAATTTAATAGCGCGTTTTGAGCTTTCCGAAATACAAGCGAAAGCCATTGTTGAAATGCGTCTACGTCAATTAACCGGACTAGAGCAAGACAAGCTAAGAGCAGAGTATGAAGAAATAATGAAAACAATTATCGACCTAAAAGATATCCTAGACAAAAAAGAACGTCGTATGGATATTATTAAGGAAGAATTAGCCGTAGTTAAAGATAAGTATGGGGATGAGCGTCGTTCGGTAATTGAATATGCTGGAGGAGATTTAAGTATTGAAGATATGATTCCGGATGCAAAGGTAGTAATTACTATTTCGCATGCTGGTTATATTAAACGTACATCACTTAGCGAATACAAAACACAAAATAGAGGAGGGGTTGGACAAAAAGCTTCTACAACAAGAAATGAAGATTTCTTAGAACACTTATTTGTTGGTACAAACCACCAATATATGTTATTCTTTACACAAAAAGGAAAATGTTTCTGGATGCGTGTTTACGAAATTCCAGAAGGAAGTAAAACCTCTAAAGGTAGAGCAATTCAGAACCTTATAAACATCGAGCAAGATGATAAGGTAATGGCATTTATTTGTACGCAAGATTTAAAAGATGAAGATTACATAAATAGTAATTATGTGATTATGGCGACTAAAAAAGGGCAAGTTAAAAAGACTTCTTTAGAGCAATATTCTCGTCCGAGAACAAACGGAATTAACGCAATTACCATTAAAGAAGGAGATGAGTTACTAGAAGCAAAACTTACTACTGGGGAAAGTCAAGTAATGTTAGCACTAAAATCTGGTAAAGCAATTCGTTTTGAAGAAGCGAAAACTCGTCCGATGGGAAGAAATGCTTCTGGTGTTCGTGGTATTCGTTTACAAGACGAGAAAACGGATGAAGTTATTGGTATGATTGCTGTAGATGATATGGAGAGCAATATACTTGTGGTGTCTGAAAACGGTTATGGGAAACGTTCTAGTTTAGAGGATTACAGAATTACCAATCGTGGAGGAAAAGGTGTGAAAACTATTTCTATTACAGAAAAAACAGGTAACTTAGTAGCAATCAAGAATGTAACAGATACAGATGACTTGATGATTATCAATAAATCGGGAATTGCTATTCGAATGGCAGTAAAAGATTTAAGAGTAATGGGTAGAGCAACGCAAGGAGTAAAACTTATTAATTTAAAAGGAAAAGACTCTATTGCAGCAGTAGCAAAAGTAATGCAAGATGAAGATGAAGTAGAATTAGATGAAGATGGAAATGTAATCATTCCGGAAGCTACCGAACCTATTGGTGATGATGAAGATGGCATAACTCTTGATATTAGTGAAGAAGAAGAATAAATAATACAATTAATTAAACAAACTTAAAAAATGAAAAAACAAGTAATTATAGCTTTAGCACTATCTGTTAGTGCATTTTCTTTTGGACAGAAAAAAGAGCTTAAAACTGCAGAGAAAGCAATCAAAAACAATGATTTTTCTGTAGCAAATTCTATTTTAGATCAAGCAGAATCTATGCTTGCTGATATGGATGATAAATCTAAAGACAAATATTATTACCTAAAAGGTAAAGCACTTTATGCTAATGGCGCAGGAAGTGATGCAGATTTGGATTTGGCAATTGAAAATTTTGACAAAGTAAAGAATGCGTATAAAGTTGAAATTGGAGATGTAAAACAAAATTTAATAAATACACTTTTAACGAATTCTAATAACCAATATCAAGCGGCTCAATATTTAGATGCAGTTAAAGGATTTGAAAAGTTGTATAAACTGATTCCTTCAGATACTACGTATTTATATTATGCTGCTTCTAGTGCAATTACTGGAAAGGATTTTGATTCTGCAGCTAAAAATTATGAAACTTTACTAGAATTAGGGTATACAGGAATTGAAAAGCAATATGTTGCAACGAATGTAGAAACAGGCGAAGTAGAGCCATTTCCTAAAGCGCAAAGAGATTTATTTGTAAAAGCAGGATCTCACATTAAACCAACAGAAAAAATTTCAGAATCTAAAAGAGGAGAAATAGTTAAAAACCTTGCTTTTATTTACTTAAATAATGGGGAGTCAGAAAAAGCACTTACAGCGGTTCAAGCGGCAAGAAAAATGGATCCTACAGATTCGAATTTAATCTTATCTGAAGCTAATTTACATTATAAAAATGGAGATAAGGAAACGTATAAAAAACTTATTGAAGAGGCTATTCAGTTAGAACCTGAAAATACAGATCTAATATTTAATTTAGGAGTAGTTGCTTCTGATAATGGTGATTTGGTAAAAGCAAAAGAGTATTATACGAAAGTAATAAGCTTAGATTCTAACAATGTAAATGCACAAACCAATATGGCTGCATTAATATTAGGGGAAGAAAATGCTTTAATTGAAGAAATGAACGGTTTAGGT
>JAGPUY010000162.1 GCA_018067265.1 Oceanihabitans sp.
CTCTTTTAACCGTTCCTTTAGCAGCATACGTTACTAAGACGCCGTTTTCCTTTAATGCATTAAACATGCTTTTAAAGATCTCTTCTGTCCATAATTCGGGCTGTACTTCTGCTCCAAAAGCATCAAAATAGATAACATTAAAAGCTTCTTTTTCGTTTATTTCTGAAAAATCTTTTTGCGCTTTAATCAGTTGAAAGTTACTGGTGATTTGTGCTTCGGTTTCCCAAGGAGTTTCATGTAGTTTATTAAAAGCAGCTTCCCTTTTGGAAGCATCTAATTGGGTAACATAATTCAATTGTTTTAGCTCTTCCGCAGAAATGGGAAAAGCCTCCACTCCTTTATACTTTATACTAAGGTTTTGTTTTTCGGCTTCTAGCAATGTCATAAAGGCATTTAATCCGGTACCAAAACCTATTTCTAGTATCGATATACTTTCCGCTTGGTTTTCCGCTACATAATGCTGTAAACCATTTTGTATATACACATGTTGCGCTTCTTGTATTGCGCCATGTGTAGAATGGTATTGTTCATTCCATTCTGGAATATGAATGGTTGTAGAACCATCTTCTGTAATTATTATTTTACGTTTCAAAAAAGAACTATTTAATTAATAGTTTTTTAATTCTTGGTATCGGGCCAGTACATTCGGTTTGATGACAAGAAATACACATACCAACCGCATTATTAAATCTATCTTCAATAGGAATATCAGATTCTGTATTGAAAACATCTTTTTCTGCGGCAACAAAGAGTGTAGAAAACGATTGAAATCTTTCGTTTCTAGATTTAAAATCGGAAAGTTCTGCGGTATGAATATTTAAAAAATCGGCAGGAAATTCTGTTGGTATTTTACCAGCAACAATTTCATTCTTAATCTTTAAATTATGTGCATACATCTGGTTCATGAGTATTGCCATTTCGGATGGCTCATACATATCGTAAACCTTTTTTTCTGTATTCGAGTCTTGTTTTGTTTTCTCAGTACAACTTAAAAGGAAAGTGAAACAAAAAAACCAAAGGAACTGTTTCATTTATAATTGTTCTTCCTCTATTTGTTCTTCCACTAATAAAACACCATCTGCTTCAAAAGAATATGTTTTTTTAGACGCTGTAATTTGTGCAATTTCTTCTGCAGATTTCCCTGCATCTTCTGCATAATGGCGAAGTTCTTCCACAGGCACTTCGTTTACATACGCTTTACCATTTATAATTACTTCTTGTCCTGCAATATTTTTAGGCATAAAAAAACCATAGTCCTTAAATTTAACCATCACCTGTTCTCCATTCTCTAAATCTAATTTCATCCAACAACCTTTAGATTGACAAACATCTGCCACTGTTGCAATCATTTTAGAATTTATACTATCTCCAACTTTCATTGTTTTATAATGTTCTGCCATAGAAGCCGCAGCAATAGCATCATCCGCTATAATCTCTTCTCCAAAAGATGTATAGGCTACCTCTTTAGTTTCTTCTATAGTAGTATTCTCTTTTTTAGTATCGTTTTTACAAGCTACAAAAACAGTTAAAAGCATTGCAATAAGTATATATTTTTTCATTTTTTATTTCTATTTATAATTAATATTTCGGCATAAAGATAGTACTTTTTAAAAAATAATTAATCTTTTTTTTACCACTATTATTCTGTATTTTTGTGTCTTAATACATGTTTTTTAGCATGAATAAACAATTGCAAACAAAATGGATATAGTAAAAGTAGAAAAATCAAGAATAGATAGCGTTGATTTTGAAAATTTAGCTTTTGGTCGCGAATTTTCGGATCATATGTTTGAGTGTGATTTTGTAAATGGCGAATGGCAAACCCCAAAAATAAAACCTTACCAAGCATTAACATTAGATCCTTCGGCTCGTGTGTTTCATTATGGCCAAGCCGTTTTTGAAGGGATGAAAGCTTTTAAAGACGATAATAATAAGGTTTGGTTATTTAGACCTTTAGAAAACTTTAAACGTATTAATGAGTCGGCAAAACGATTAGCAATGCCAGAATTTCCGGAAGCATATTTTACGGAAGGACTAAGTACTTTAATTAGCTTAGACCAAGATTGGACCAAAAAAGGAGATGGTAATGCCTTATATATAAGACCTTTTGTAATCGCTACAGAGCCTGCTATTTCTGCTGCTCCTGCTAGCGAATATAAGTTTATGATTATTTGTTCTCCAGTTAAAGCCTATTATACTGGTTTAGTTCGTGTTTTAATCGCCGAACAATTTAGTCGTTCTGCAGATGGTGGTGTTGGTTATGCAAAAGCTGCTGGTAATTATGCTGCGCAATTTTACCCTACAAGTTTAGCACAAGACCAAGGATACCAACAAATTATTTGGACCGATGCTAGTACGCATAAATACTTGGAAGAAGCTGGTACAATGAATGTCTTTTTTAGAATAAACGACAAACTAGTAACGGCACCTACAAGTGATCGTATTTTAGATGGAATTACCAGAAAGAGTATTATACAATTAGCAGAAGATAATAATGTAGAAGTAGATATTCGACCTATTTCGGTGGAAGAATTAAAAACAGCTTCTAAAGATGGATCTTTAAAAGAAATTTTTGGAACTGGAACTGCTGCAGTTATTAGTCCGATTTCTGCATTCGAACATGCTAAAGAGGTATACGAATTACCAGAATTAAATGCCGATTCTTATTCTACTATTTTCAAAAGAAAATTAATGGATATACAATATAACAAGGCAGAAGACAAGCACAATTGGCGAGTTGCTGTTAAATAAAAAGTAATATAAAAGTAAAAAAAAAGCAACCCAATAGGTTGCTTTTTTTTTGTTTACTTATCTAAGATTTCCGAAATATTAGGTTTAAAGTAATTTGGTCCTTTAAGTACCTTACCATCTTCCCGGTAAATTGGCTGTCCGTCTTCGCCAAGTTTACTCATATTGCTTCGTTGTATTTCGTTAAAAACCTCTTCAATTTTATGTTGCATACCATGTTCTATAATAGTACCACAAAGTATATATAACATATCTCCTAAAGCATCTGCAACCTCTACTAAATCGTTATTATTTGCAGCTTCAAAGTATTCTTCATTTTCCTCTTGCATTAAATTAAAACGAAGTGTGTTTTTGTCTTTTCCTAAATCTGCTTTTGGTGTTTCTCTATGCCCTATTTTAAAAGCGGTGTGAAACGCTTTTACGGCTTCCATTTTATTTTTCATGAAATTTTTATTTTTCATTTCCGTGAAAACGGAAATCTTATGGTTTAGTTTCTTAATTTTGCATAAAAATAGAGATATGTTTAGTAATGGTCAAATCGTTTTCGGAATTTTATTTGCAATCGCATTTATTATAGCCATTACCTATACCTACAGAAAAGATCTAAAACTGCACAAACAACACTACAAAGGAAGCATTTGGGTTTTAGTTGCTTTTATCTGTTTTATTCTTTTTATTGTTTCCATTAAGCACTTTTTAAAGTAATTCAACTGCAATTATTGTTGTTTGTCTGAATTTTCTATACTTCAAAAAAAATTATTCTTAACTTTTAAAAATACCTATAACTGGGTATTTTTTTGCATCTCTATGTTTGAGATATTTACCAATAAACTAACTAAAACCTAAACAATGGAAATTTTAAATTTAAAATCGGTGAGCTTATTATGTTTTTTCATTTTTTTAATTAACTGTAAAGACAACAATATCCAGCAAGAGAACTATACTTTTGATTTATGCAAGAATCCTTGTGCAATTTTAGACCAAGGCTATGAGTATAATACCAAAGATGGAACAGCAGAATACATAATACCATATCCAAGCGGAACTACATTAACCGAAGTTAGTAATAAAGATAATACAGTAACTTATGAAATCACTGGTCGTGGAGATTTTACAAAACCCCAATTTGAAAAGTTTAACAAAGGCAGTTTCGCTGAAATACCTGGCTCAGAATTAACCATTATAGTAGTGTTTGAAAATTTTGACTGCAACGCAAATAGCATTACAAAAAGAAAGAAAAAAACGGTAATAAAAGGAGTTCCAATAATTCTTGAATGTGAAATTTTGGAATAATTTTATGAGATCTGCATTTATAAAAATAGTTTGTATTTGTTGTTGTACTATTGGTTTAGCACAAAATGACTCCGCCTATTTTTATTTTGATAATACCACACCTATTGCGCTATTAGAATCCAAACTTAAAAATTCTAAGAAGTCTACGGATGCCAACTTTTATAAATTAATATACCATAGTCGTTTAAGAGATAGTGATTCTATGTCTTTTTATATAGATCAGCTCGAACAAGACAAAAACTTAACAAAATTTCAACAATGCAGAGTCTTATATTTTGAAGGATTTTATAATAAAATAACAAGTAATGATTCTTTATTTTTTAAAAAAAGCTATCAAACACTTCAATTAGCAAAAAAAGCAAAAGACACTTTAACCACGCTGTCTAGCCTTGCAGCGCTTAGCCAAACTTATGATTATAATAATGACAACTATTATAACCTAGAATATTTAAATACTTTAGAGCAAAAAGCGAAAGAATACAACAATCCTACTTATAAAATAATTCATCGTTTTTTATTAGCAACGTACTATTACTATAGAGATGAAAATAATGAAGCATTACGTAATTATAAAATGCTTTTAGAGTATAACTACAAAAAAAGGGATAGCACTTATTTACTTTATACCTATAATAATTTAGGTGCTTTATTTGAAGATAATTTATTACAATCGGATTCTGCCATATATTATTTTAATAAGAAATTAGACTTCTTTAAAAAATCACCAAGTCATACTTCAAAAGAAAGTTATTTTAACACGTATTTTAATATTGGTGTTTCCAATGAAAGGTTAAATAATCTAGATGAAGCTGAAAAGTTTTATCTAAAAGCGGATAGTGTTTCTACACGAGAAAACATCCTTAAGAATAGTAAAAAGATTAATGAAAATCTATCGGATTTATTTGCGAAACAAAAAAATTACCATAGCGCATATAATAGCTTAAAATTATCCATTGAACTTTCTGACAGCCTAAATACCAAAGACCATCACGAAGCTATAGCCAACATTAAAGAACAATACGACAATGAAAAACTACGCGCAGACAACCTAGAAAGCGAATCGAAAAGAAAACAAACCAGAAACCTGCTTTTTGCAGTTGTTGGCTTTTTAATTTTTGGAGGAATAACGGCTTTCTTAATTCAGAAAAACACCAAACGCAAACAACTACTTGCCGAACAAGAACAAGAAATACAAACCCAAAAACTAGCTACGATACTTAAAGAACAAGAGCTTACTAGTATCGATGCTATGATTGAAGGGCAAGAAAAAGAAAGACAACGTATTGCTAACGATTTGCATGATGATCTAGGCGGACTCATGGCTACTGTAAAACTTCATTTTAATGTTTTAAAGGAAAACAAATCAGAAGACCTTTTCGAAAAAACCAACACCCTTTTAGACGAAGCTTATCAGAAAATTAGAAGCATTGCACATGCAAAAAACTCTGGTGTTATTGCTAAACAAGGGCTTTTAAAAGCGGTTAAAGAAATGGCTAATAAAGTTTCTGGAGCAAATAAAACACAAATTGAAGTCATCGATCACGGACTAGAAAATCGTCTAGAAAACAGTCTAGAACTAACCATTTTTAGAATCATACAAGAACTTATAGCAAACACTATAAAACATGCAAAAGCCACGCATGTAACCATTCACCTTACCAACCATGATAATAGTTTAAATATTATGGTAGAAGATAATGGTGTTGGTTTTGATACCAAAACTATTTCTAAAAAAGGTATGGGAATTCGTAGTATTGATAAACGCGTAGAGCATTTAGAAGGAAATATGACTATTGAATCTGAAATTAACCAAGGCACAACCATAATAATAGACATTCCTATTTAAGAAAACGGA
>JAGPUY010000172.1 GCA_018067265.1 Oceanihabitans sp.
TCATTATTTCCTGAAAAATTCGACTTCCTATATCATCATAAAAATATTTAGAGGATAAGTGTTTCTTTTTAGATGATAATCCTTCAATTACATCGTTTGCAAAATCTGTATTCATTATAGTGATAATCGTTTTTCTAAAGTGGTTGGTATTAATACTGTACTAGCAGCATGCAGTACTGCAGTATCTCTTATTTTTTTACTAATCGAATTCCAGAGAACATCCATTGTAAACTGGCGTGAAAAAAGTTTCGATAGGTTTTTCTACTATGATTTTTTGGGGTAGCAATAGATGCACCACGTAATACTTGTAAATTCACCATAAACTTTCCGTTGTACTCGCCTAAAGCACCATCTGCTTTTGTAAAATTAGGATATGGTTGATAGGCACTTGCTGTCCATTCCCAAAGCTGTCCATACTCTAATTGATCTGCAGCAACTTCCCATTCAAACTCGGTAGGCAAACGCATTCCTTTCCATTCGGCAAAGGCATAGGCTTCATAATAACTAATATGTGTAACTGGTAAATTCGGGTCGATTTCTTCTAATCCGTTACAATTATAATACTTCCAAACCCCATTGGTAAAGTGCCAATATAAAGGTGCTTTTATGTTGTTTTTACAGATGAAATCCCATCCTTCGGCATGCCATAAATTAAAATTAGCATAGCCTCCATCTTTCATAAACTCCAAATATTCTCCATTAGTAACTAGTCTATTTGAAATTTGAAAAGGATGGATATATACTTTATGAACTCCTAATTCATTATCAAAACAGAAATCCTTTCCGGCATGTCCAATGGTATAAATACCTTCTTTAATAGAAATAAATTCTTGTTTTTGTTTTTCTTCGGAAAGTAAAAAAGCCCTTTCATATTTTGGGAATGTAGGCTGATATCCTAAAAGATACTTGATATCATAAGCTAATAATTCTTGATGCTGTTGCTCATGATGGATACCTATTTCTACTAATTCTAAAAGTGCTTCGTCAGTATTTTCATTCAATAATGCCATTACATTTTGAGTGACATAATTTCTATATGCATACACTTCTTTTACGGTTGGTCGCGTCATTAAACCGCGATTAGGACGCAAAACGCGTTCGCCAGCATTGTTGTAATAACTATTGAATAAATAGGCGAAATCCGAATCAAAAACAGAATAATTGTCTTTAAATTTAGAAAGAATAAATTGCTCAAAAAACCAAGTAGAATGTGCTAAATGCCATTTTGGCGGCGAAACATCTACAATGGGCTGCACCGAATAATCTTCCGTTTGTAACGGTTTACAAATAGCTTCCGTTTGTAAACGAACTTCTTGAAATGTACTTAGAATTGTCTTTACCAAAATGCGTTTTCTTTTAATTTTATTTCTAGTTCTCGTTTTCTATATGCTGTAAATTATCCATTTTTACATACTTTCAAAAGGCATTTAACAACAATTTTAATTTCCGTGGAATAAAGGTTTCTCCAAATGTTTTTTTGTGGATTTTTATAATCGTAATGCACAGTCACTTCCGGTAATGGTTTTAAATCGGAAAACAAAAGTGTTTATCGTATTCCTTTTTGTCGCATTGTAGTCACAATTCTTTCAACATATTTACTTCTATATTTATCTTTTTCTTCTTAAAACTTAAATTGCAACGCGATAATCGACACACATACGATATTCTCATATCCTTTTATGCGCAAGTAAAAACACTTCCTTTTACATTAGGCTATAATTAAACATCCTATAGTCTTTGAACCTGTTTTATCGATTTTATAAAGCTACGCAATATGTTTTAAAGAAGTACAAAGAAGATAAACCGAGAATACACTAGCACTTAAAACGCACGAAACCTGCGAAATACCAGTTGCAAAAGGAGAAAAACAAAAGATATCTAAACAAAAAAAGCTTCAACATAATGTTGAAGCTTTTTACTCTGTACAGGCGGAGAGACTCGAACTCTCACACCTCGCGGCACTAGATCCTAAGTCTAGCGTGTCTACCAATTCCACCACGCCTGCAACTTATCCGATAATTTCGGATTGCAAATATAAACAATACTTTTAATATTCATAACATCTAAATCAAGAAAATTATTCCCCTTTTTTGTACTTTTACAAAAACCGTAAATTTATTATGAAAGACATTAAAAAATATATCGATCAGCACAAGGATAGATTCTTAAACGAATTAATAGAACTCCTTAAAATCCCGTCTATTAGCGCAGATTCTGCATACAAGAAGGACGTTTTAAAAACAGCAGATGAAATTAAGTCAAGTCTTGAAAAAGCGGGTTGTGAAAATGTAGAAATTTGTCAAACAAAAGGATATCCTATTGTATATGGCGATAAAATTATAGATAAAAACTTGCCAACCGTGCTCGTTTATGGTCATTATGACGTGCAACCACCAGACCCTATTAACTTATGGGATTCTCCTCCTTTTGAACCTGTTATCAAGAAAACAGAACTGCATCCAGAAGGCGCAATTTTTGCTCGTGGTGCATGTGATGATAAAGGACAAATGTATATGCACGTGAAAGCCATGGAGCTTATGACGCAAACCAACCAATTGCCTTGTAACGTGAAATTCATGATTGAAGGGGAAGAAGAAGTTGGTAGTGCAAGTCTTGCCGATTTTGTAAAAGAAAACCATGAAAAACTAAGTAACGATGTTATTTTAATTTCAGATACTGGAATGATTGCCAAAGACACACCTTCTATAACTACCGGATTACGTGGTTTAAGTTATGTAGAAGTAGAAGTTACTGGTCCGAATAGAGATTTACATTCTGGATTATATGGTGGCGCAGTTGCAAACCCAATCAACGTATTAACCAAAATGATTGCTTCTTTACATGATGAAAACAATCACATTACCATTCCTGGTTTTTATGATAATGTAGAAGAACTTAGTACAGAAGAAAGAGCCGAAATGGCAAAAGCTCCTTTCTCTTTAGACAACTATAAAAAAGCTTTAGATATTGATGCGGTTTATGGGGAAGCAGGATATTCTACCAATGAAAGAAATTCGATAAGACCAACTTTAGATGTTAACGGAATTTGGGGAGGTTACACTGGCGAAGGCGCAAAAACCGTAATTGCAAGCCAAGCATTTGCAAAAATTTCGATGCGTTTAGTACCAAATCAAGATTGGGAAGAAATCACACAACTCTTTAAAAAACACTTTGAAAGTATTGCTCCTAAAGGCGTTACCGTAAAAGTAACACCACATCATGGCGGACAAGGTTATGTAACACCTATCGACAGTATTGGTTACAAAGCAGCAAGCAAAGCCTATACAGATACTTTTGGAAAAACGCCAATTCCGCAACGTAGCGGAGGAAGTATCCCTATTGTTTCGTTGTTTGAAAAAGAATTAAAAAGCAAAACTATTTTAATGGGATTTGGTTTAGATAGTGACGCTATTCACTCTCCAAATGAGCATTTCGGCGTATGGAATTACCTAAAAGGTATTGAAACTATTCCTTATTTCTACCACTATTTTACAGCATTAAATAAATAATTTTTGGGTGTTACCACCTTTTGCTTTTTTAATAAGCAAAAGGTGGTCGCGCTTTTCATTATATCTTTTCTGCGAAGCAGTGCCAAATTTATTTTGCGATCTTACACATAAATTTATTAATACTAAAATGTTTAAATTACAGGAATAAGAGCTTCACAAAAAAGGATGCCATTGCAATTGCTAACACAAAGCAGACATAACTATTAAATGAAGAATAGCCACTTTAAACATCTATTAGAACTTACATTAGCAACTTGCTTTATAAGTACTTCTGGTGTTTTAGGTAAATATATAGACATGCCAACCGAAGTACTCGTTTGGTGGCGAAGTGCATTAGCTTTTATCATACTTTTTGTCTACTGCAAGTATAAAAAAATAGACCTGAGCCTTCACGCTAAAAAAGACAGGCTTCCTTTTCTTTTAAGTGCCTTTTTTATGGGAGCACATTGGATTTCCTATTTCTATGCGCTCAAACTATCTAATGTTGCCTTAGGCATGCTTTCCCTTTACACCTTTCCTGTTATAATTGCACTTTTAGAACCTTTATTTATTAAAGTAAAATTCGATCCAATGCATATCGTATTAGGAATACTAGTGCTTTTGGGCATTTATATTCTTGCTCCAGATTTTAATCTAGAAAACTCGAATGTAAAAGGAGTGTTTTTAGGGCTTCTTTCTGCTGTATTTTATGCCTTACGAATTCTAATATTAAAACAACATGTAGCTACATATAATGGTACCACATTAATGGTGTATCAACTATTAATACTTACTGTGCTATTGGCGCCATTCTTATTTTTTAAAGATACTAGCACCATAAAAACCGAATATCCTTACGTCCTTATATTAGCAGTATTAACGACCGCTATCGGACATACACTCTTTATAAAAAAACTACAGTATTTTAGTGTGAGTACCGCAAGTATCATTAGTAGTACGCAACCGGTTTTCGGAATTATTCTAGCCTATTTATTCTTAAACGAAATACCAACATCAAACACCTACATTGGTGGTTCTTTAATAATTGCGACAGTTATTATAGAAAGTATACGCTCTAAAAAGTAAAAAAAACGATTTAGTCTTTTATAATTTTAGAAATCTTGAATTTATTATTTGTACGTGCTTTTAAAAAATAAACACCATTACTTAAAGCACTTAAATCTAATATAGTCTTCGACCCTGAAGACGTTTTAGCTAGTATCTTTTTTCCTGAGATATCATATAGCTCTAAAACTACTGCATCCGAAATAGAAGGTATATCTACCACTAAATTCGTTTTCACAGGATTAGGGTATAACACAATTTCACTATCGCTAAACGTTTCCATTCCTAAAGAATTAATAGTAATAGGCATACTCTTTTCCACACAAGACCCAGAACTAATTTCCACTACATAATTACCATTAATTATAGGCGTATAACTTTGATTTGTTGCTCCTACAATACTCGTATTGGTATCATAATTAAACCACTGATAAGCAGCGCCATTTTGGTTCGCTGTTAACGTATTTATATTCTGAGTAACCGTATTATCGACAGCTACAAGACCTGCTTTAGTAACCATATAGCCCATAATTAATTTAGTCAGCTGATGGTAATATGGAAAATTTAAAGTGCTGTATCTATCATTAGAACTATGGTAAAAAGGCGTTTCGTCTCCAGATTCCCACGACTCTCCAACCAAAACCGCAGAATAATCTCGATTCCAAAATCTAGCATGATCACTAGCAGTAGTTCCAGGATTTACGACATTAACTTCTAATGTAAATCCGTATTCTGGCGTATTCAAAATAGAAATAAGATCATCTTTCATGGTTAAAGAGTTTCCAACATCTCTAACATCAATATCAAAATTATTATCATTATCCCCATCATAACCCATCATATCAATATTTAAAACACCTAAAATATTGTCATTATTTGCAGCAGCTTGATTGGCATAATACGCAGCTCCTTGCAGACCTATTTCCTCTTCATCCCAAAGCGCATACACAATGGTGTTATCTAAACATTGTGTAGATAAAATTCTTGCTATCTCTAAAATAGCTGCTGTTCCTGATGCATTATCATCGGCACAATAATCTGCAACCGAATCGTAATGTGCACAAATAATGTAAATATTATCCGGGTTTGTTTTACCAAGTTGTGTCCCGATAATATTTCGTCTACCAGCTTCCCCATCAATCAATTGATTGCTTACCGTAATATTATCTAACCGGTCAAATTTCTGGTATAAATAATCCGCTGCCAATTCATTATTAGAATGTATTCTATTGGTTATGGTAACCTCGTTTCCGTTAATAGTGGTAGGCTGTTCTCCTGTAAATTCTCTTAAAGTCAGCTGTAAAGAATCTAACTGTACTTGATTTATTATCTCTGTAATCGTCTGGCCATTTACAAAAGAGGTTATCAATAGAGAACATAAAAGAATAAAATATAATTTTTTCATAAAATAGGTTGTAATAATTTTTAAGGTAAAGGTAAAGCAATTAAAATTATTTCTGCTCTACACTTGTAGAATCAATTTTTATATTCTACATTTGTAGAGAACAATCTAAATATGTAGAGATGCAATTATCCAAAACCGAAGAAGATTTAATGAATCATATCTGGAAATTAGAAAAGGCTTTTATGAAAGATTTGCTAGAAGCATATCCAGAGCCTAAACCTGCCAACACAACCGTTGCTACGCTTTTAAAACGCATGACAGATAAAGGATTTATTGCTTATACTCTTTTTGGTAATTCTCGTGAGTACTATCCTTTAGTAAAGAAAAAAGACTATTTCTCAAAACATGTAAATGGTTTAATTAAAAACTTTTTTAATGATAGTAGTTCCCAATTTGCTTCCTTTTTCACCAAAGAAACCAATCTATCTAAAAAAGAATTAGAAGATTTAAGAAGCCTTATAGATCAAGAAATAAAAAACAAACCATAGTAGTACTATAATTTGAAAAATAGAATTAATCAAAATCTATAAGGAACAATGCGATCATTAATAAAGAAGAATAACCAACGAATTCAATAGTCATGGAAATAGCTCTATTAAAATCCAGTATATGTTTGCTTGCTTTTATTGCTTTCTATAAAGTATTTTTAGAAAGAACAAGTAACCATTCCTTTAAACGCTTCTACTTATTAGGTGTTGTATTGGTTTCTATTACCATTCCTTTTATAACCTTTATAGAATATATAGAACCTCAAAATGCATTAACCAATATTTCTGAAGTAACAGGTTTTTCTGAAAGCCAAAACCCAATCCTAAAAGAGCCAACAAACTATTTACCAATAGTATTATGGAGTATTTACGGATTAGGAGTTCTATTATTTTTAATACGATTTGTCTACAATCTATCGCAAATAGCCTTAAAAATAAGAAGAAATCCGAAGCATAAAACAAACGATTTTATCCGTGTTTTATTGAAAGACTTAATAATACCACACACCTTTTTTAGTTACATTTTTTTCAATAAAACCAAATTTGAAAATGATGAAATCCCAAAAGAAGTTTTACTTCATGAGCAAACACACGCCAAACAAAAACACAGTTTAGACATACTGTTTATAGAGGTCTTACAAATAATATTTTGGTTTCATCCATTAATATACATCTTAAAAAAAGACATCAAACTAAACCATGAATTTTTAGCAGATCAAGCAGTTATTAATCAAGGCATAGAAAGTACTAATTATCAAAAAATCTTGCTATCGTTCTCATCAAACCAGCAAGCATTAACCTTAGAACACGCAATCAATTATTCATCCATCAAAAAACGATTTACAGTTATGAAAACACAAACATCCAAACAGACTTTTTGGCTTCGTAGTTTATTACTACTTCCATTATTAGCAATCTTAATTTTTAGCTTTAGTAGTAAAAAGCAGGTAGAAAAACCAACGACAGAAGTAGTAGATAACCAAGAAAAAACACAAGAAACACTTTTAACCATTAACGGTATTATATGCGATGGCAGTATACCAAACCTATCTAAAAAAGGAATTGAAAATCTAATATTAGGAACAACCACAGATCAAGAAATAAAAAGTTTTCTATTTAAAATAGCGGGAAAGTCTACAGTAAAAGTAACTGGAAACACGTTAAACAAAGAAGCTAAAAACCTATTAAATAATTTAGAAATTGGAACCATCGTTCAGTTGTTCCATATAAAAACAGAAACGGATAAATTTCCGCCAATACTAATTACTTTAGTAGATAAAAACGACAAAAATTATTCGCATTCCCCAATTGTTAAAAAAGGAGAAGTAAGTAACATTCCACCTCCACCACCTCCAACCAAAGTACCTCAACATGAAAAGGGGAAAAGATTAACATTAAATGAAATCATTAATAAAACACCTAAAAATGTGGAATCTGGCTATGAAATGCTTGACAATGGTGAATCTCATTATTTTACGGTAAATGATGGTAAAAAAACCTATTACAACAAGGATGGATATATTACGGATGATAAAGGAAATATATTACCTCCTCCTCCTCCAGCACCTAAAGTATTAAAAGGGGAAGTTTCTAACATTCCACCACCTCCACCACCAAAGTCTCCATTAGATCACGTAGTCGAAATGGCGAAAAAAGATGCTAATTTTTATTTTGAAGGGAAGAAAATCACATCCGATAAAGCTATTGAAATAATAAAAAGCGATAACGATTTAAGTATTTCTACGCAAACAAAAGGTTTCAAAAAACCAATGGTAAACATCACAACAAATCCAGTGATTACCGATGAAAACGGAAAAGTAATCACTAAAGTAGAAACAGTACAAGACCTAAAATCGAATACTCAAAAAGACAAAAATGGATATGTAGAAATAAATGGCACTACCTATTTCTATACCATTAAAAATAAAAAAATAACGTATTTCAACAGATACGGAAAAAAAGTTAATGAAAAAGGAACGGTACTAAATTAGACTTAAATAGATATAATTTTTAAAGACCTTTCTAGTGTAAAAAGCTAGAAAGGTCTTTTTTTGTTTAAAAAGTGTAACAAAAAAGCCCTTTCGGCGTTCTAATAGCCTAATCATCAATCAAAATCAATCCTCATGTTAAAACAATTTTTTATTATCTGCTCTGGCGCAGATACCAACATTCTCAAAGATTGCTCTAATGGAGAGCAAAACAAATACGCAGGAATTGGAGCTACTGTTTTCTTTACTGCAATCATGGCATTTATAGCCTCTAGTTATGCGCTTTTTACGGTTTTCGATAATCTATATACAGCCATCTTTTTTGGCTTAATCTGGGGATTACTCATTTTTAATTTAGATCGTTTTATTGTTTCTACCATAAAGAAAAGGGATCGTTTTATGGATGAATTTATTCAAGCTTCCCCAAGAATTGTATTGGCATTAATTATCGCTATTGTAATCTCCAAACCCTTAGAATTAAAGATTTTTGAAAAGGAAATTAATCAAGTCCTTTTAGAACAAAAAAACGAGCTTACGCTAGCAAACAAAGATCAAATCGCTTTACAATTTACTCCTGAAATAGAAACTTTAGAAAACAACATAACAACTTTACAAACAGAAATAGACACCAAAGAAGCAGCAGTAAATGCCTTATATGCTATTTTTATTAACGAAGCAGAAGGCACAACCGGAACCAAGCTTTTAGGCAAAGGTCCGGTCTACAAAGAAAAGCGAGATAAACACGATGCTGCTTTAGCAGAATTACAAGAATTAAAAACCAACAACAAAGAAAAAATTGCAACTACCGAAACACAAATAACACAACTTAAAACAGATTACGAAACACAAGTGGCAACTACACAACCCATTATTGATGGCTTTGATGGTTTAATGGCAAGAGTAAATGCGTTAAACCAATTACCTTGG
>JAGPUY010000176.1 GCA_018067265.1 Oceanihabitans sp.
ATACCTTGTTGTAAATAGGTAGCAAATTGATTTAGGTATTGCGAATACGGAATTACAGCTTCACTTTCGGCTTTAAAAAAGTTGTTATACCAAACACTAATTAATGCAAGTACTACTGGAATGTTGCTTTTAAAATCTTCATTTTTAAAATGGGTATCCATTTTATTTGCTCCTAAAAGTAAGTTTTCAAAATTTTCATTTCCAACGGAAAGACTAATCGTCAAGCCTACTGCGCTCCAAAGAGAAAAACGTCCTCCAACCCAGTTCCACATTGGGAAAATATTATTGGCATCTACACCAAAGCCTTCTACTTTTTCGATATTTGTAGAAACCGCAACAAAATGCTTAGCAATATCTTCTTGTTTCGCACTTTTTAAAAACCAGTCTTTTAATGTCGTTGCATTCGATAAGGTTTCTTGTGTTGTAAATGTTTTAGAAACAATCACGAATAGCGTAGTCTCGGGATTTAGTTTTTTTATGACTTCATTGACATGATCGCCATCTACATTACTAACAAAGTGTGTTGTTAAATGATTTTTGTAAAACTGAAGCGCATCTACAACCATTGCCGGACCAAGATCGGAACCACCAATACCAATATTTACAATATCTGTAAATGCTTTGTTAGTATATCCTTTTTTATTTCCAGAAATAATAGTTTCTGAAAAATCTTTTATTTTTTGTTTTACCGAAAATATTTCTGGCATTACATTAACACCTTCTACTTTTATATTAGCATCTTTAGGTGCTCTTAAAGCGGTATGTAAAACTTCTCTTTTTTCGGTTTCGTTAATTACTTCACCAGAAAAATAAGCCTCCATAGCTTCTTTTAATTGTACCTCATCTGCTAATTTTAATAGCAGCTCGAACGTTTCTTCTGTGATTCTATTTTTCGAAAAGTCTACGTAAAAATCTTCCCAAGAAATGGTGAATTTTTCTGCTCTTTTTTCATCTTGAGCAAATAAAGTTTTCATTTCAACATCTTGCACGTTTTTAAAGTGTTTTTCAAGATTTTTCCAAGCTGTAGTAGTGGTTGGGTTAATTTTTGGTAATGCCATAAGGTTACTTGTTAACTTGTGTAATTGCATTTGTATTATCAAATACTTCTTCTAATTTCTCTTCTATTTCTGGTATTTGATACTGAATATTATCCAGTTGCATTTTTAGAGGTTTAATAAATTCTAGATATTTTATTTTTAAGCTATCTGAAATCGGTTCGGCTTCTGGAAGTTTTTGTTTGAAAGGATCTACTTCTTTTCCGTTTTTCCAGAAACGGTAACATACGTGAGGTCCGCCAGTATTTCCGGTCATACCAATCCAACCAATAACATCTCCTTGTTTTACAAACTGTCCTTTTTTAACCTTTTGGGCTTTCATGTGAAGGTATTGCGTTTCGTAGGTGGCATTATGTCTTATTTTAACAAATTTCCCATTACCGCCACGTCTGGTAGATTCTATGACCGTTCCGTTTGCGGTAGCAAGAATTGGCGTTCCAATAGCTGCTGCAAAGTCGGTTCCTCGATGCGGACGTAATTTATTACCATAATAGGCAATACGTCGTTTTAAATTATAGCGGGATGAAATTCGGCTAAACTGCACAGGTGCTTGTAAGAACGCACGACGCAAGTTTTTTGCTTCTTCATTAAAATAGTCGGAAATTCCTTTTAGGCTATCCGTTTCAAATTCAAAAGCATAAAAAGGCTCGTTATTATGTTCAAAATATGCCGCTTTAACATCTGCAATACCAGCATAAATACTATCATCAATATATTTATCGGTATAAATTACTTTAAAGGCATCTCCTTTTTGAAGACGTCTAAAATCGATAGTCCAAGGATAAATTTCATCGGCTAGTTTATAGGCTAAACGCACACTGATATCTTGATCGCTTAAGGCTTCCGAAATATTAGAAGTAATTACTCCTGCTACTTCTTTTTCCACATATTTTATAGGTTTTCTACTGGTATAAGCATGAATAGAGTCTTGAAAGTTTATAACTACGTATTCTTCTTTATTTGGTTGGTAGATAAAGCAGTTTGGCTTTTGCAGCGAATCTCCTTTGGTACATAAAAGGGTATATGGTTTACCAACTTGCAATTTTCGGATATCGAAAGTATCTTTTGTTTTTTCTGCTATTTGAAAGATATGCGAAAAACTGATACTGTTTCTCTGTAATATTTCACCAAAACTATCTCCTTTTTGTATCGTATCTCTTTTAACGATATAGTCATCCAGGTTGAAACCAAATTCTATAGTTTCTTCTGGTTCTTCTACTATTGCTATTTCTTCAGATATGCTTTCTTTTGGGTCTTGTTTACAGCTGTAAAATAAACAAATCGATGCAAAAGCAATTATACATCTGTTCCCCAATCTTTTAATTCTTGCTCGCTCCATAGTTCCGGAAAAAATATTCTTCGTTGGTATTTAGGATGCATATACTTAACCCATTCACTTCCTCCTGTTGCTTCCGCAGTTTTACCACCAATATTTAGGTAGTGATTTGCTGTATTATAATGAGCCATAACCCATTTAATATTCACAGTATGGTCATAATGACGCATTGCATCTATTAATTGTTTGTCGTCTTTAACACTTTGCGGTAATGCTTTAAACTTTGTGTAAAGATTATGTGTGTTATAAAATTTTGTAAATCTAATAAATTCGTCTTTATATCTATCTTCAAAAACTGTTAATAAATAGCTTTTCTTACCTGTTTTGTAGTCTTTTCCTGCTGCTTGCCAATATAAATGATCAAAAGCATGCTCATACGGCGTATTTCTATCGATAGTATCTCTAAATCGATTATCGATTAGATTAATAAGTTCTGTAGAAGCGAATTCAATTTTTCTGTATTGTGCACTTTGAAATCCGCTAGCCGGCGTTAAGGTATTTCTGAATTTATTGTATTGCTCGACATCCATTCCATCTTTCATGATTACAAAAGAAGAAGTAAGCATATCAAAATAGCGGCTTATGCGCATTATTTTTTCTGTAAAAAACGCAGCATCAATATCTTCTTTGTTGGCTACCTGATCAATCTCCCAAAGGATCATTTTAAATAACAGCTCGTTAATTTGATGATACATGATAAACACCATTTCATCTGGTAAAACAGAGCGTTGTGTTTGAAGATCTAATAATGCATCTGTTTGTATATAATCCCAATAGTTTATTGGTTTACTGTATAACAAACCTTGTAAATGCACTTCTAAATCTTGACCTATATTATCGAATTTTTCTTTGAGTTGGTTGGTTATATCTTTTTCCATCAATTATTTAGTTATCTGCAATAATTTTAAAAGGGTGTTTTAGGCCTTTAAAAGCATCTAGATCTGCTCTAAGCGAGCCTACTGCTAAATCTGCCTGAATACGTAAAGGTACTTTATTTTTGTCTTTTGAAACCCAAAGCGTCAAACTTTCTTCTTCTTTAAAAACACGACCTGCCAATACATATGGTCTAAATTTTAGTGTTTTTACTTTTCCGAATTCTGTATCTAAAATTTCTTCTCCTAAATACTTTATTTTAAAACCATAGTTTTCATCGTCAAAAAACATATCTGTTTTAATTTCGTCGCCCGGTTTTAGCGTCGCAATTTCTATTTTGTTTCTTAAATAATAATACATAGAAACCATGTCTTGTACATTTGGTTTTGTATCTACTATTGTTTTTCTATTCTTCTTTTTATTATGTACATGGGCTTTTCTGTTTGCCTGATCAAAGTCTATTTCAATGTCTTTTTTATGACCACCTTCATCGATATCTCGAATAAACTTATAAGGTAATAAAGTCGTTTTATCAAAGTAGCTTTCATATCTATCTTTTACTTTAAAAAACCATTTAATAGCGCCTGTGGTCCAGCCTTTACCAACAACATGATATACAGGCTTTCCATCTATGGTATCGTCTTTTACGGTTAATGTTGCATTTCCGGCCTTTAAGAAACCGCTATAGCTCATTTCAAAACGAAACCATTCTCCCGCTTGAAAAGCGCTATCTTCTTGTGCTTTAGCAGTACTCATAGTAACTATTGCGAGTAATATTATTAATATTTTTTTCATATTCTTATTGGTTGTAAATGTAACTTCCTATCTCACATTATATTGTTATGCTTTGATAATTACAATTACTATTCCAAAAGTAAAAAAAATTCGTGGTTGTTGTTGGTTAATTTTCGAGTATACCGAAATATTTAAATTTACAAAGTCTATAATCTGTTATAGTTATCATTTTTAGATTTATTCTTTCCGCTTAATATTTTCTTATTATTAGAAAAGCTATAGGTTACTCTTACTACAAGATACCTCGTTATTAGCTTTGTATTCGCAACGGTTGTATAATTACTAAACACTCTTCGGTTTCTGTATTCTAAAGAATTGAACACATCTTTAAGATCGACTCTTAAGGTCATCTTTTTCTGCAGAAAGGTTTTTTTAAATGCGATATCAATATTATAATATTCTGAAGCTTCAAAAAACGCATCCGATCTTGGTGAAGTATACCTTCCCGAAAGATCGATACTTGTGGTTTTATTAATCTTAAAATTATTGTAGGCTTTAATTCCTAAAGTTGTTTTTTCAAACATTGCATTTTCTTCCTCATCCACAAACTTGCGATGAAACAAATAGGATGAAAAATTTAAATACCACCAATCTTTTATTTTATAAGAAGTGCTATACTCTAAACCGTATTGAATTTGCGAACCAGCATTAAACTTTTTGTAATACGCAATATCGTCTTCTAAAAAATAAACACCATTGATCGCGTCATTTGTTTTGGTATAAAACAGCGCTATATTATTCTTTTTAAGCTGATAACTTAATTCATATTTATCTATAAACTGCGGTTGCAAATCGGGATTACCCAATACAAATTGAAAGTCATTGATTTTTATAATATCATTATTTAAATCCCGAAAAGAAGGCCTTCTTATGCTTCTAGAATAACTAGCCGACAAATTACTTTCTGTGGTTAGTTTTCTGGAAAAATAAATAGAAGGAAAAAAGGACGTGTAGTTTTGTTTAATACTAGAATTCGCGATGTAATTTGTTTTATTTAAATCGGTATTCTCTACACGAATACCAATTTTAAAATAATTTTTCTCTTTAAAAGTTTTATCCAAGGACACATAAGATGCTAGTACATTTTCTTTATAATTAAAATCAGACAATTGGTCTGTATCAATAATAAAATCGGGATCTTCAAAATAGCGTGGCACCAGGCTATTATCTCTATCCGAATAGGTGAATTTTACTCCTAATTCTAATTTAGCATCGTCTGTTAACGTTTTCGTATAATCTGTTTGCACCGCGTAGGTAGTAGTCTCGGTATCGGAATGGTATGTATTTATATTGTTTGGATAGGTTCCTTCTTCATAGACTGTTGTTACTTCGCTTTTGTTTTTAGAGACACCATACGAGTAGTCTACAAACGTACTTAGTTTGTCATTTGAAGATATTTTCCAAGAATGATTAAGTACGCCGTTAATATTGTTATTGTCTGTATCTCCTAATGTATTATTAAATCCTTTGTCGTTTAAGTCACCATCTAAATAATAAAAAGCGGTTCCTTTTTCAGAAAAATCTGTAGCATTAAAACTTCCAAAAACCTCAACTCCTAAATTATGTTTCTCGTTTATTTCTCGTACTAGTCCGAGTTTAAAACTATTCTTATTCACCTGGGATTCTTTATCTCTTACAGACTGATTATGTCTATGTAGCGCATTAAAATAAACATCATTTGTAGTCTTCACATAGGCATCTCTAATAGACGAATTATAACCACCATACATGTTCCATTTCTCGGTACCATAACTCGCGTTTATACTTGGATATAAGGAATAATAGCCATCTCTTTTATGAACATAACTTAGATTCGCTAGCGACTTAAATCCTACTACCTTTTCTTTTAAAATAATATTAATAATGCCGCCTGTAGATGTTGCGTCTCTATTTGCACCTTTACTGGTTTGTATCTCTATGCTTTTTATTTTCTCGGAATTTAAGTTTGCTAAGTACGTTGCTAAATGATCGCCAGACATATTTGCTTTTTGACCATTAATTAAAACGGTCACGGCCTCATTACGAATTAAAACGTTATCATTTTCATCGACCCACACGTTTGGCGTATTTCTTAATACTTCTATCCCATCATACCCCGATTTTAAAGGGCTATTTTGAACATTGAAAATCAATCTATCTTGTACTTTTGTAATGGTAGGTATTTTTGAAGTGATAATTACTTCTTCTAATTCTGAAGATTTTTCTTGGAGCACTATTCTCTTTAAATCTATAGCACGATCTATACTTCTTGTTTCTGACCAAGTTTCAAACCCGACAAAACTTATAGAGATTTGATATGTATTTGGAGCATCCTTTGTATTTAGTGGAATAACAAATGTACCATTCGCAGCTGTGGTAGTACCAAAAACTTTATCTTTTACCTCTTTATTCTGAATAAAAACATTAGCAAATTCAATTGGTACATTATTAGTATCTACAACCAAACCGGAAACGGTATTTTGCGAAAAGCAAATTGAAAAAGTAAAAAAGAAGACAAAAAACAAAAACCTCTTCATCCAAATTTTGTTTTTTATTACATGTATTATGGACAAATTCAAATGGGTTTTATTTTCAGTCTTCTTCTTTTTGCTACTATGAAAAACTCTTTTTTTTTTAAAATATTATAAGGTTCCTCTTTTTGCTTGTTCTCTTTCAATAGACTCAAAAAGTGCTTTAAAATTTCCTGCTCCAAAACCTTTTGCTCCCATTCTTTGAATAACCTCAAAAAATAAGGTTGGTCTATCTTCTACTGGTTTTGTAAAGATTTGTAGTAAATAGCCTTCCTCATCTGCGTCAATCATGATACCTAAACCTTTTAGTTTTTCGATATCTTCTCTTAATTCGTGGCTAAATTCTTCTAGTCTTCCCGGTACAGATCTATAATATTCATCTGGTGGCGTGGATAGAAATTCTACACCATTCGCTCTTAATTGCGAAACGGTTTTAATAATATCGTCTGTTGCAACCGCTATATGTTGTACTCCTGCACCTTCGTAAAAGTCTAAATACTCTTCAATTTGCGAACGTTTCTTTCCTTCTGCTGGTTCGTTTATTGGGAATTTAATTCTACCGTTTCCGTTAGACATTACTTTACTCATTAATGCGGAATATTCGGTGTGTATTTGTTTATCGTCAAAGGATAAGAAATTTTCAAATCCCATCACATCTTCATACCACTTTACCCAAACATCCATTTGGTTCCAACCTACATTACCAACCATGTGGTCAATATATTTTAATCCAGCAGCTGGCGGATTGTAATCGGATTCCCATTTCTCGAAACCTGGTAAAAATGCGCCATTGTAATTTTTACGCTCTACAAACATGTGCACGGTTTCGCCGTAGGTATAAATTCCTGCACGAATAACCTCGCCGTGTTCGTCTGTTTCCACGGTTGGTTCCATATACGATTTTGCGCCTCTAGACATGGTTTCTTTATAGGCACTTCTTGCATCTTCTACCCAAAGCGCAACTACTTTTACACCATCGCCATGTTTTACAATATGATCATTTATTGGAGATTTGCTATTTAAAGGTGTGGTTAGCATCAACTTTATTTTGTCTTGTGTTAATACATAGCTTACCGAATCTTTAGATCCTGTTTCTAAACCTTTGTACGCATGCGATTGAAAACCGAATGCTGTTTTATAAAAGTGTGCTGCTTGTTTTGCATTACCAACGTAAAACTCTACATAATCTGTTCCTAGAAGTGGAAGGAAATCCTGTGCGCCTTCAAATATTTTTTCTAAACCGTAGTTTACTGATTTTATTTCTTTTTTACTCATTTGTATGTTTTTTAGAGGACAGAAAAAAGAGACAAGAAAAAAGACTTTTAGAGCTTATTTTGAAAGCCCATTGACCTTTTTTGAAATTCTTGTAATTATTTCTTTTTCTATCGCTCACGTTATTTTCTTTCTTCTTGATTCTTTTTTATTTTACTTTATTATTAACGCATAACCTTAGCTTCTTTACTGATGCGTTTACTTGTTTTTAGCCCTGATTGCAGTGACATCCTTTTTTGTTTTTCACAAAAAAGATATAACGGAAAGCAGGAAATAGCTTCTAATACTTACTTTTAATCTTTTGTTTTGACTATTTCTTTATACTTTTTTATCGAAACGGAATCTATTATAATAGAATCGCTTTCTATTTCGAACAAATCTTCTTCTTGAGAATTTAAGGAATCGTTTTCCCATTCGTAATACAAATCGTCTTCTTTATCGTCATAAGCATCCATTAAGATGGTAGAGATAAGTACACCATAAATCATGAAATATGCTACATATAACATGGTAATGATTCCGCTTACCGCTACAGCCACGATATTTAAAATTCTAGCGTTGTTTACATTGGTGTAACTGAAGCTAGAGAATACGTCTGAATTTTCTCTAAATAAGCGTATACTTTTGTTTGCCGAAACTAAACCTATGATACTTAAGGCTAAGGAAACTATGGAAAAAAAGCCACAGCAGCAACCTAAAAATAAAACAACTAGCGCTATAATTCCTAATGTCATTGCAGAGGAATCTGCGGGTAATCTATTTGGATTCATTAATTTTCAATGTTTTACTCTAACCAGGATTTTAGGTATTCTTCGTCGGCAATTTCCATTGCTTCTTCGGTAACCATTAATGGTTTAAAAGTATCTACCATTACTGCAAGCTCATCGGTTTTTGTTTTACCAATACTACGTTCTGTTGCTCCTGGGTGCGGACCATGAGGTATTCCTGCTGGGTGTAAACTTATATGCCCAGCATCGATATCATTACGGCTCATAAAATCACCATCGACATAGTATAAAACCTCATCACTATCTATGTTACTATGGTTGTAAGGTGCTGGAATAGAATCTGGATGATAGTCATACAATCTAGGCACAAAACTACAAACTACAAATGCGTCTGTTTCAAAAGTTTGATGCACTGGAGGCGGTTGATGAATTCGTCCGGTAATGGGTTCAAAATCATGAATAGAAAGCGCATACGGATAATTATAACCGTCATAACCTACAACATCAAAAGGGTGTGTTGCGTAGACCATTTCGAAAATATCGTCTTGTTTTTTCACCTTAATGATGAAATCTCCTTTTTCATTATGTGTTTCAAGTTCCTGTGGCTGACGAATATCACGCTCACAAAACGGCGAATGCTCTAGTAGTTGTCCGAACCAATTTCTATATCGTTTTGGCGTATAGATAGGTCTTTTAGATTCTACGATAAACAATCTATTATCTTCGGTATCGAAATCCATTTTGTAAATAACACCTCTTGGCACTAAAAGGTAATCTCCATATTTAAAGTCTAGATTACCAAGATGTGTTCTTAGTTTCCCTGTTCCTTTATGGATAAAAATTAACTCGTCTGCATCTGTGTTTTTATAAAAATAATCTTGTGTAGCTTGTTTTGGTGCTGCAAGAATTATGGTACAATCACTATTGGTAAGTACTGCTTTTCGACTTTCTAAATAGTCCATTTCTGGCTTTATTTGAAACCCTCTAAACCGATACGATTGTATATGATTCGCTTTTGCTATTTTTGGTGCAACGCTGTATTGTTTTCTTATTTCTTTTACTTGTGTTGGTCTATGTTCGTGGTATGAATTTGTAGACATACCGTCAAAACCGATGGTACCAAATAATTGTTCGGCATATAAAGTGCCGTCTGGTTTTCTAAATTGCGTGTGCCTTTTAGGTGGAATTTTCCCTAGTTTATGATAAAATGGCATTCTTTTAAAATTTAAAGTTATTACTACTTCTTTTAAAATCGAATAAAACAATGCACTATCATTCTGGATTTCTTTTCTGAAGAAACTTTAAAAAAATTAATATGTCTTGCCAAAATGGTTTCATACCTATTGTTTTTCAATGCTCACATAGCACATCCACTTACTCAGTATCGAAACTTTGTTATGAATGGTTCATGTATTACAAATATCGTGAAAATTTTTGAGACTTTTTAAAACCAAAAACCAACGTTAAAAAACCACATTCTTTCTTTAGTTTCTGGGGACCAAGAGTACTTTGCTTCTATCGGTCCGAAAAAAGTATCTAAGGAATAACCTACAGCATACCCGGAATAGTCTGGTACTGTAAACCAATCACCAGAATCGAAAATATTATCTCCTATATTCGCGTAGTTTGCAGCGAAGTTGACATGATTCTTTTTAAAGATTTCATAGTCCACATTTAATGTTCCTTTTACAAAACTATCTCCTACTAAAGATAAAAAATCATAGCCATAGAAGGATTTGTAGTTATTAATAAAGTTGTTTCCGTAACCTCCAATGACAAAATCTAAAGATCTATTGGTGTTTTCACCAATTTTAAAACCGCCTTCTGTTGTAATATTTGCGGTAATTTTACTATTAAAACTCTTTGTGTATCCGATGGTTGCTTTTCCGATAGAAAATTCTGCAAAATCGCCATTAAAATCGGAGGAATACAAGTATAAATGAAAATCACCCTCAAAAAACACACCTTCATTTGGAAAGTATTTATTATCAAAAGTATCTAGTTTTAAGTTTCCAAAGAGGCTAAAATAACTACTATTATCAAAAACAGTTTCCTCTTGATTTGCATTGGTAAGTATGGTTTCTGTTTTTATTTTTAAGTGTTTATGTTCTGCTCCTAATGTCAATGAAAAATCTTTGCGAAATAAGGTTTGCAAATAAAACTGATTGGTTAAATCCACTAGCTTTACATCTAGTTTATTCACATTAACAGCTAGTAGTTGCTCTGGCGTTAAAATAGTTTGCGCTTGTATATTTTGTTTAAATTGGTTGTATCTAGAATGCACACCAACACTCCAATAAAAACCTTTATCTACATAATAATCAAAATTATATCTAATATTATCTCCAATTACAAAATCTAACGAAGCTACATCACTATTAAAAAGAATCTTTTTTTGCGTTACGTTAACTAGCACACCACTTTTATATAAATCATCATAATGAATACCCAATTTTAGCAAGGTATTTAATTTGCTTTCTTTTAGGTTAACATCCATCATATAGCCTTCTTTGGTTAAAGATGGTGTTAGTTTATAACTTACATTTTCAAAATTATTAGTTGCTGCAAGGTTATTTACACCTTCTTGAAATGTGTTATAACTGATGTTTTCTTCGGGTTTGAATTTCAATTTACCAAGCACATAAGCTCTGGAGTACTTATCTAATCCATTAACACTAATTCCTTTAATTTTTAAACTATCTATTGGTGTTATTTTAGCTAATTCTGGTTTCTTTTTTATTTGTTTGGCAACAATATTTTTAAGTGCATCTATGTGTTTATTTGTTTCTATTACGCCATTATCTATAATCGTTCTGCCCTCACCAAAAGACACGACACTAAAATTTGTTATATCTGGTTTAATATAAATATCTGTCTTTTTAGACTTGATTTTCATATCATTTATGGTTCTGTAATTATTTATTTGAAGTAATATTTTCGTTGCAGATTGTAGCTGTTCTCTAGTTTCTAAATCGTCTTGTACATCTACTCCAATAATGATATCTACTCCTTTGGCTTTTAGTTCATCTATTGGATAGTTATTTACAACGCCACCATCTATTAAAACCTTATCGTCTATTCGCACCGGTTGAAACAAGGAAGGAAAAGCACCACTTGCCAGAATAGACTGCGGTAAGCTTCCAGATTCTAAATATACGGCTTCTCCGTTTTCAATATTCGTTGCAACACAGAAAAACGGAATTGGCAGTTTACTAAAATCATCAATATCACTTACATGTAATGTTAACTTTGTAAGTAAGCTTAATGTATTTTGTCCTCTAGATAATGCTCTAGGTAATTTTACTTTAAATTTTTTAAACGGAAGTGTTACGGCATACTTTTCAGAATTATCACGTTCATAAAACGTTTTTGCTTTACGTGGTAAGTTGTCACTAATAATATCATCAAAATTTACATCTTTAAAAATGGAATCTATTTCTTTACCAGAATACCCGGAAGCATACAAAGAACCTATAATTGCTCCCATACTTGTACCTGCAACGTAATCTATTCTAATCCCTAAACTATCAATAACTTTAAGCGTACCAATATGTGCAAGACCTTTTGCGCCTCCACCACTCAAGACCAAACCAACTTTTAGATCTTCTTGTTCTAGTTCTTGTGAAAAACTAAAAAGACTAAAAAGAAAAAATATGAAGACTAATGCTTTGTTCATTTATTTATTGTGATAATAATTATATATTTTTTCTGCTCTGGA
>JAGPUY010000183.1 GCA_018067265.1 Oceanihabitans sp.
CTAATGTATGTCCCATTTCTATTTGCTGCGACGTTTCTGGATTTAGATCTTCATTACCACTTCCTGCCCAATACAAATCATTATAGGTAGGAATTCTAAAATTCTTAGAACCATTTACATTTACCGTATAATGGTTCCCAAATTTATATTGCAATCCTAAACTATATAGTAACGGACTATCATAATTATTGGTAATTTCCTTTCGTAAAGCAGCTTCATATAAAAACGATTTAATCTCTTGTTTATACAACAAACTGAAACTAGAAATTGTTCTATCGCTTTTACCAATACTAGAGCCTTCACCCGAAGTATTTGTAATATCCATAACTCCCTGAAGCATGGCATCTTTAAATATTGTATAACTTAAATCGTACTTTCCAATAAGGGTTTTAGCTTCGCCATACGAGTAATTATCCAGGTTTGTGTTTGGAAAATACTTGTACTTCTCTGTGAGATATGCTAGTTTTAAAGTAGAGATGAATTTTCCGTATAATCCATTCCATTCTAGCATGTTTCTAGAATTTAGATCTTGGTATTTTGTAGGTGTTTCTGAAGGAAATATAAAAGAGAACTCGCGTTCCCCATCATATAGGTAACTGTAGAGTTTAATTACATTCTTCGTATTCACTTTATATCCAAAATTGACGGATACACTCTGATTATAAAACGCACCATTTAAGTTCGTTTTATCACTATCGACATAGTCATAATCATTATCAGAACTCGATCTACTGATTGCTACATCTGCACTAAATTTTTTGGAAGAAAATCCAGACTTTACTCCTAAATCTAAGGTATTAAAGCTTCCGTAGTTGGCATAAATAGAATTCTCAAAACCTTGATTAAAAGCGATATCATTGTTTAAGTGAATAGAACCGCCAATGGCACCACTTCCGTAAAGCACACTTCCACCACCACTTCTTATACTTACCGCATCAAAATTTCGAATATTAATGGTGTTAAAATCGGTTTGACCGTTAAATTGTGAATTGATATTAATACCGTTCCAAGCTACAACAGTTTGCTGCGCTGTGGTTCCTCTAAAAGAAGGTGAAGACACCATTCCTAAACCATTCTCTTTAAAATAAATATTAGAATTGTAGTTTAACAATTGTGTTAATGAGGGAGCACTTCTAGATAACACCGTATCTTTTAAAGTCGTTATAGATTGTGTATTGGAAAACGTTTTAAGGTATTTATCCGACTTCAAAACCACTTCATCCAATTGTTGCACAGAATCTAGCCTTGTTTGCGAGAAACAGCTTAAACTAAAAATAATACCAAATAAAAATAGAATACCTTTTTTCATAATCTTAAAATCTTTCTCCCGAAGATTCATTTGATGTTGAAATTGGCAGGTCTCCTGACTCTCATCTTATTATTTGTCTTCCCAGAAAATTTTTCCAGTGACTTGAAGGGTAATAATAAGTATTCACTAAGTGAACAAAGATTACAGTTGCGGGAACAGTTCTAGATTTTAACTAGATTCCCTTTTAATCGACTTTGCTTCATTGCGAAGTCAAACCAAAATTCTGTGCAAAAGTAATTTCTTTTTTAAATGCAAACTAATTAAAATTACTTTTTCTTATTCATTTTATAAATAAGAAAAATAAACCCAATTAAAAAATGTGCTATTATAATTCCTCCTACTATATATATTGTTAAATTTGAACCGTCTCTCATGACTAAAATTTTATATAAATTTACACGAATTCAATCTGTTTAAATGTCACTAATGTTACAAAACAAAACTTTCACTTCCCTGCTACTTTGTCTTTTATTATCTTTTACCGCATGTAAAAAGGAAGCCAAATCAATTCCTGAAAACAAGCAAGATTTTACTGAAACAGCATTTAAATATGCCGAAGGTTTTACCATTACACAAAATGGAAACTTTAAAGTACTAACAATTAAAAACCCATGGCCCAAAGCAGAAAAGGAATATAAATATGCTTTAGTTCCCAAAAATGTAGCGTCCAAAATAACATTAGACAAAGACGAATTTGATGGCATAATAACGATTCCTATTGAAAAAATAGTAGTTACATCTACCACACATATTCCTGCTTTAGAGCTTTTAGAAGTAGAAGAAACACTAGTTGGTTTTCCTGGAACAGATTATGTCTCTTCCTTAAAAACAAGAGCGAGAATTGACACCGAAAGTATTCGAGAATTAGGAAAAAACGAAGGCATCAATACCGAAGTTTTATTAGAATTACAACCAAACGTAGTTATTGGTTATGGTATAGATGGAAATAACAAAACCTTTGAAACGATTAAAAAAGCAGGAATTCCTATAATCTACAATGGCGATTGGGTAGAAAAATCGGCATTAGCAAAAGCAGAATGGATTAAGTTCTTTGGCGTTCTTTATAACAAAGAAAAAGTAGCAAATACTATTTTTGATTCTATTGAAAAAAATTATCAAGAAGCAAAAGCTCTTGCTGCAAAAGTAGAAAGCCAACCAACCGTTATAAGTGGAGCAATGCATAAAGATACTTGGTATTTACCTAATGGTACAAGTCCGGAAGCACAAATTTTAAAAGACGCCAACGTAAACTATTTATATAGTGAAACCACAGGAAGTGGTAGTTTAGCACTAAACTTTGAAACGGTTTTTGAGAAAGCAAAACATGCCGAATTATGGTTAAGTCCTTCGTATTACACAAGTATGGAAGCGCTAGAAAAAGCAAATGTGCATTACACGAAATTTGATGCTTTTCAAAATAAAAAGATCTATACCTTTTCAAATACAACAGGAAAAACTGGCGGTGTTTTATATTACGAACTTGGTACCGCAAGACCAGATATCGTTTTAAAAGATATTATTAAAATCTGTCATCCCGAATTATTACCAGATTATACCCCTTACTTTTTTAAACCTTTAAAATAATTTGTCCGAAACCAATACATATAAAGGTTCCTTTATACTTTTAATCCTTACATTAATAGTATGCTTCTTTGCGAACATTAGCTTAGGTTCTGTGTCTATACCCTTAAAAGAAATTTTTAATAGTTTAGTAGGTGCTTCGTCTAATGCATCTTGGCAATATATTATTGTAGATTATAGATTACCAAAAGCAGTCACAGCAATTTTAGTTGGTTCTGGTTTGGGTATTTCGGGATTATTAATGCAAACGCTTTTTAGAAACCCTTTAGCAGGACCATTTGTTCTTGGTATCACATCTGGTGCAAGTTTAGGTGTTGCTTTGGTGATTTTGGGAGGTGGTCTTTTTGGTGGTATTTTCGCTTCCTTATTAATTTCAAAATGGACTATCGTTATCGCAGCTAGTTTAGGAAGTTTTCTTGTTCTATTAGCGGTATTAATCGTTTCGTCTCGAGTGAAAGATACGATGGCTATTCTTATTATCGGACTCATGTTTGGAAGCATTACTTCTGCAGTAGTAAGTGTACTCTCCTATTTTAGTTCTGCCGAACAATTACAACAATATATCTTTTGGGGATTTGGTAGTTTAGGAAACTTATCTTGGAACGAAGTCTTTATTTTCTTTGTCATTTATTGCTTCGGAATACTACTTAGTATCTTGGCTATAAAAGGATTAAACACCTTATTACTTGGAGAAAATTATGCAAAAAGCTTAGGGTTAAATATTAAGCGAAGTCGTATAATCATTATCCTTGCAACCAGCTTATTAGCAGGAACCATAACCGCCTTTGCAGGACCAATTGCTTTTATTGGTTTGGCTGTTCCGCATTTAACCAGACAAATTTTTAATACCTCCAATCATAAAATATTATTACCAGCCGTATTTTTATTTGGTGCCATAGTGATGCTTATTTGTGATAGTATCGCACAATTACCAACCAGTGATTATACCTTACCTATTAATGCTATTACTAGTTTAATTGGTGCTCCTGTTGTGATATGGTTATTGGTTAGAAAAAGAAAGATGGTATTTTAGATAGAGTAAAGAAAAAATGTTGATTGTTGATTAAAAACGAATAATCAAACTTATAATAAAATATAAAATGAACTTGAAATTCCGACACAGTCGGAAGCGTCAAAATTCAGAAATAACGAACGAAGGAATGCAGATGCAAAGCGAAGCTTTAAGCACGAAATTTCGAAAGTGAGTGATGCTTTAGCAATTTCCTAATTTTGACATGATTTTTTGGTTCGTTTTGTATCTAGACAAAATGAACAAAGAAAAAAGGAAATTATATTAGTTTAACAATTTAAAAAAAAGTATTGTCAGAAACCAACCAACATATCATCCTTAAAACCGAAAATCTTTCTATTGGTTACAAAACCAAAAAAGAAGAAACTACAATCGCTACTAACATAAATCTTACTTTAAAAAAAGGAGAATTGATTGGTCTTGTTGGCGGAAATGGTATTGGTAAATCCACCTTATTAAGAACACTAACACAAGTGCAACCAAAATTATCTGGAGCTTTATATTTAAATGAAAAACCTTTAGAAGACTACGCTAACATGGACTTAGCAAAAGCTATGAGTTTGGTTTTAACTGAAGCTATCGCATCTAAAAACTTATCCGTTTTTGAGCTTGTTGCTTTAGGGAGACAGCCATACACCAATTGGGTTGGTAATTTATCGGAAGAAGATATTAGTAAAGTAAACCACGCTATTACCCAAACAAATATTGAAAATTTAAAACATAAAAAATGTTTTGAGCTTAGTGATGGACAACTCCAAAAAGTGATGATTGCACGTGCTTTAGCACAAGATACCGATTTGATTATTCTAGATGAACCAACGACACATTTAGATATGTACCACAAAGCGTACATTTTAAAACTACTTCAAAAACTAGTGAAAGAAACAGGTAAAACCATTTTATTTTCTTCTCATGAAATAGATTTAGCCATTCAGTTATGTGATACTATGATTGTTATGACTAAAACAGAAGTCATTTCCAATACACCTTGTACACTCATTGAACAAGGAACATTTAATACTTTATTTCCAGAAGACTTAATCGCTTTTGATGCAAATACGGGAAGTTTTCGAGTGAAAAAGTAAAACGATTAGAATTACCGAATAAATTCACTATATTTATATTGCTCATTTTCAGTGATTTAAATCTACTTTTTAAAATTTATCCTATTTATTTTATGGTCTTCTAAATTACAGAAACCATGAAAACTAAATTAAATCTATTCTTATTTTCGCTGCTTACAGTGACTATAATGTCTTTATTCTTTTTAAATAAAGAAGAAGAAATCGACTATTCTAAAAAATATGGCATGAATGTAATTAAATGCACGCCTGCAACGTTTCTATTGGAAGAAGTAGATACCACCAAACAAATTTCCCCATTATTTGAAAATCTTGGAAATCACGCCTACAAAGTCAGCACGAAAAATGATTTAGCGCAACAGTTTTTTAATCAAGGTTTACGACTTACTTACGCATTTAACCATGCGGAAGCACATCGCTCTTTTATGGAAGCTTCTAGATTAGACCCAAATTTAGCCATGGCTTTTTGGGGACAAGCTTATGTTCTTGGACCAAATATTAATGATCCTTTTCCAGATGACGATCGTAAAAACAAATACAACGAAGCCATAGATAAAGCGAAACAATTAGCTACCAACGCAACCCCAAAAGAACAAGATATCATTGAAGCATTAACACATCGCTATTCTAAAAATTTGACTGCAGATACTCCAGAATTAAATGTAGCATATATGCATGCGATGACTAAGGTTGTGGAAAAATACCCTGAAGACACCAACATCAATACCTTATTTGCAGCTTCTGTTATGAATACGGTTCCTTGGAATTATTGGGATAAAGATGGCAATCCGTCACCAAACATTGATAAAGCCAAAGCAGCCCTTGAAAAAGCGATGGTTTTAGATGCCAATAATCCTGGTGCACACCATTATTATATTCATATGGTCGAATTACCAAAACCCGATTTAGCGGTTCCAAGTGCAGAAAAGCTAGGTACTTTAATGCCTGCTGCCGGTCATATTGTACATATGCCATCCCATATTTATATACGAGTTGGTAGATATAAAGATGCTGTAGAATCGAATCAAAAAGCCATTTTAGCAGATGAAGATTATATTTCACAATGTTTATCTCAAGGCATGTATCCTTTAGGATATTATCCGCATAACATTCATTTTTTATGGTCGGCAGCAACGCTTTTAGGAAACAGTGAAATTGCAATAGATGCAGCAAAAAAAACGGCAGAAAAAGTGCCAACTGGGGAATTAAAAGAACTTCATTTTTTACAAAATTTTGCTGCAACGCCGCTCCTTGCCTATACGCGATTTGGAAAATGGAATGCTATTTTAACCATTCCGAAACCAAATGATGAGCTCAAACATTTAAAAATGATCTGGCATTATGCCCGTGGCATTGCTTTTATTAGAAAAAACAATATTAAAGAGGCACAAGAAGAACTAGATGCTATTGCTAGTTATGTTAAAGATCCCGAAATGGAAACCATAGTTGCTACTGGTTTTGATAATGGCACCACCATTTCTAAACTTGCGTTCGAAGTGGTTGCAGGCGAATTAGAAGCCTTAAAAGGAAACTATAACTCCGCCATTACACATCTAAAAAGTGCTGTAAAAATGGAAGATGATTTAATTTACAACGAACCAGCTGCATGGTATATTCCGCCAAGACAGAATTTAGGCGCTGTTTTACTTAAAGCAAATAAATATAAAGACGCAGAACAAGTTTTTAAAGAAGATTTAAAAGATTTAAGACAAAACGGTTGGTCCTTAATGGGTTTATATCAAAGCTTAAAAGCACAAGGAAAACTGGATGAAGCAAACAAAATAAAGCAAGAGTTTGATACTGCTTGGAAGGATGCTGACATTGAAATTACAACATCCATTTTATAAATAACGACTGTTAAATCATTTGGCCTACATTCGTTTTCTTTCTTAATAAAAATTTATCTTTGGATAAACTTCTATTATAAATGAACGACAACCTCATTCTTATTCTTGCTATACTAATCGCCGCTACAATTGGCGCTTATTTAGGGATGCTATTCACAAAACTGAAAAGTAAAAGCGAGAGAAGCACCTTAGAAGAACGCTACAATAACTTGTCACAACAGTTTAATGACTTTAAACAATTTTCGGACGTTGAAAACCAAAAACAAAATCAAAACTTTGAAAATCAAGTAACGCAATTAAAAGAAACGCTTTCTAAAATTGAAATAGAACGCGAAGATATTCGTCGGGAAAAGGATTTTTTAAACACCGAATTAGCACGTAGAAATTCCGAATATGAAAACCTTCAAAAACTAAATCTTAAAAGAGATGAAGAATTAGAAGAACGTCAAAAACAGCTTCGTACCGATTTTGAAAACTTAGCCAATAGAATATTAGATGCTAAATCGGAAAAATTCACCCTTCAGAATAAAGAAAATATCAAAAACATTTTAAATCCGCTACAAGAGAAAATCCAACTATTTGAAAAGAAAGTAGACGATACCCAAAAGGAAAGTATCAGTATGCATTCTGCTTTAAAAGAGCAATTATTAGGTTTAAAAGATTTAAACCAACAAATGACAAAAGAGGCAACCAACCTAACTCGCGCTTTAAAAGGCGATAGTAAAATGCAAGGGAATTGGGGCGAATTGGTACTAGAACGCGTTCTTGAAAAATCAGGTTTAGAAAAAGACAGAGAGTATTTTGTACAGCAAAATTTCACTAGAGCTGATGGCACAAGAGTGTTACCAGATATTGTTTTGCATTTACCAGATAACAAAAAGATGATTATTGATAGTAAAGTGTCTTTAACAGATTATGAACGTTATGTTAATGCGGAAGAGGATGAACGCGAGGTTTTCCTAAAAGCGCATATTAACTCGATTAGAAGACATGTCGATCAGCTTTCTGAAAAGAAATACGAAGATTTATACGATATTGAAAGTCCGGATTTTGTATTGCTATTTATACCAATTGAACCTGCTTTTGCAGTGGCCATTAATGCCGACAATTCGATATACAACAAAGCTTTTGAGAAGAACATTGTTATTGTAACGCCATCTACTTTATTAGCCACTTTAAGAACGGTGGATAGTATGTGGAATAACGAAAAACAACAGCAAAACGCCATAGAAATTGCAAGACAAGCTGGCGCTTTGTATGATAAATTTCATGGTTTAGTTACCGATTTAACAGGAGTTGGAAAGAAAATTGACGATGCTAAAAAAGACTATTCTTCTGCTATGAATAAACTAGTAGAAGGAAAAGGAAACCTAATTACAAGTGTTGAAAAAATTAAAAAACTAGGAGCCAAAGCAAAAAAAGCATTGCCCGAAACAATAATAAAACGAGCAGCGTCTGAGGACTAACACTTTACGCTTTATAACATCAAAATAACTAAAAAAATTATGTTGAAATTTTTAATAAAAGCATGCATTACCATCGCACTAGTAGTAGCAGCTTATTTCTGCTTTATCTATTTTGCAACTTATAGTGAAGGCGTTAGAGCTGGACAATTGGTTAAATTTACAAGCAAAGGAGTGTTATTTAAAACTTGGGAAGGCGAAATTAGCCAAGGTGTTTCTGAAGCACAGCTTTTTCAGTTCTCGGTAGAAGATAAAGAAGACGAAGCCATAAAAGATTTAAATCGCCTACAAGGTAAATTTGTGAAATTAACGTATTTTGAACGTTATAAAACCTTCTTTTGGTTAGGAGATACAAAATATTTTATCACTAAAGTAGAAGAAGATACATCCCGAAATAATAGATACTAATATGAAACTAAAATTTAAAACAGTAGATTCTTCTCGTATAAGTATATCGTTACTCATGCAACCGTCCCACTCCAATTTTGGTGGTAAAATTCATGGTGGTTATATTTTAAGTTTGATGGATGAAATTGCTTTTGCTTGTGGTTCCAAACATTCGGAAACCTATTGTGTTACTGCTTCTGTAAATACCGTTGATTTTTTAAGTCCGATAGAAATTGGTGATTTAGTTACAATGAAAGCCTCCGTTAATTATGTTGGTAGTACCTCTATGGTTGTTGGTATTCGTGTAGAAGCAGAAAATATTAGAACTGGTGAAACAAAACATTGTAATTCTTCCTATTTTACAATGGTTGCCAAAGATGATACTGGCAAATCGGTAATTGTTCCTGGTTTAATACTAAACGATAAAAAAGAAGTCGTACGTTTTTTAAAAGCAATAAATCGTAACGAAAATCACAGAGCAAGACAAGAAGAATTTAATCATGTCGATTTTTCTTTAGAAAACTATTTCAATGATTTAAAAGATCATCGTGTTCGAATTGATTTACCAGATCAGTTTTCTAGTTAGTTTGCCTTCTTTAATATTTCGCAATAACATCATTTTATGAATTATTCCATTAACAAGGAATAAACTTGATTATTTCATAAAAAAGGAATATATTTGATTATCACGCATTAAAGTGATAAAAATAAACATCACTTAATTAAATGATAAATATAATTATACTTTAATACGTTGATAAATATTCAAACAAATGACAAGTATACTAACAGGAGATATTATTAGATCTCGCGGACAAAAAAATCCGGAGATTTGGCTTAGCCATTTAAAAGCTGTTCTATCCTATTTAGAGCCAGAAAATAAACATTGGGAAATCTATCGTGGTGACAGTTTTCAAATAGAAATCAAAGACGTTACTAAAAGTTTTGAAGCTGCCATTTACATAAAAGCAGCAATTAAAATGATAAAAGGATTAGATGTTAGATTGGCTATTGGTATTGGCGAAAAAACATATCAAGGCAAAGATGTAACAGAATCTAATGGTGAAGCTTTTGTGTTTTCTGGAGAAACTTTTGAGACTTTAAAAAAGGAAAAACAAAACCTAAAAATAAAAACCAAATCGCTAATACTTAATGACGAATTGAATCTATATTTTAAACTAGCACTAATTAGTATGGACCATTGGACAGCAAATTCGGCAGAAATTGTTAAATTAACTTTAGAAAACCCTAAAGCATTACAAGAAGATTTAGGAAAAGCGATTGGTATTAACCAAAATGCCATTAGTACTAGGCAAAAACGTGCAAATCTAGATGCCATTTTAGCTTTAAACAACATGTATAAGAAAAAAATAAGCAGCTTAATATGATACTACTTATTAAACTTTTATTAGCACACATTATTGGTGATTTCTTTCTACAACCGCAAAAATGGGTTAAAGATAAAGAGCGCAAAAAGTTAAAATCTCCAAAATTATATTTTCATATATTAATTCATATTGTATTATTACTAGTAATTCTTTGGGATCTTTCCCTTTGGCCAGTAGTACTGCTAATTGGTGTTACACACTTTATAATAGACGCTATCAAGCTTCATATTCAAAAGAAAAAAACAAAACGGTTACTCTTTTTTATAGATCAAGCACTTCATATACTAGTAATTCTTATCGCCTATTTCATGTATACCAATACAGCAATAGATTTTAAAGCGCTTTTTTCGGAAGAAAACGTACTTCTATTCACCTGTTTCGCTTTTTTAACGCAACCTGTTTCTATACTCATGAAAACCATTTTTTCTAAATGGGATATTTCGAAACTTACCGAAGGCAATGAATCTCTTAAAGATGCTGGGAAATACATTGGTATTCTAGAGCGTATTTTAGTTTTCATTTTTATAGTTGCTGACCATTGGGAAGCTGTTGGATTTTTAATCACTGCAAAATCTGTTTTTAGATTTGGTGATTTAAAAGAATCGAAACACCGAAAACTTACCGAATACATATTAATTGGTACCTTAATTAGTTTTGGTATTGCTATATTAACAGGAATACTATTTAAAATCGCCCTATAATAAAAGGAAGTAAAACGAAAAATAAAAACATAAAAAAGCGAAGTATTTCAATTAAATACTTCGCTTTTTATATACTATATGTATTGGTTTTATTTACTCAAATACATTTTACGTCTAGAATATAAGTTGTAAAACTCATCATCTTTTAAGCTATCAATAAATAAAATACTTTCTCCAGTACTTTTCATTTCTGGACCAAGTTGTTTATTTACATTATGAAACTTATTAAAGGAGAATACTGGTTGCTTAATTGCGTATCCTTTAAGCTGTGGATTAAAGTTAAAATCGGTAACCTTCTTCTCGCCTAACATTACTTTAGTTGCATAGTTTACATAAGGTTCTCCATACGCTTTAGATATAAATGGCACCGTACGTGAAGCTCTAGGATTTGCTTCAATGATGTACACGATATCATCTTTAATAGCAAACTGCACGTTTATTAAACCAACCGTATTTAATGCCAACGCAATTTTTTTAGTGTGGTCTTTTATTTGTTGCATCACAAATTCCCCTAAATTAAAAGGAGGCAATGTAGCATTACTATCTCCAGAGTGAATTCCGCATGGTTCAATATGCTCCATAATACCAATGATGTAGACATTTTCTCCATCACAAATAGCATCTGCTTCTGCTTCTATTGCGCCATCTAAATAATGATCTAAAAGCAATTGATTACCTGGCATTCTTCGCAATAAATCAACAACGTGTTTTTCTAATTCCTCTTTATTAATTACAATCTTCATTCCTTGTCCACCAAGTACATAAGAAGGTCTTACCAATATTGGAAAGTCTAAAACATCTGCAATTGCTGAAGCTTCGTCTGCTGTAGTAGCAATATCAAATTCCGGGTACGGAATATTATTTTCTTTAAGCATGTTAGAAAACAAACCTCTATCTTCTGCTAAATCTAAAGCTTGATAGGTGGTACCAATAATTTTGATTCCGTATCTATCCAGTTTTTCAGCAAGCTTTAAAGCCGTTTGTCCACCAAGTTGCACGATAACACCTTCCGGTTTTTCATGTTTAATGATATCATAAATATGTTCCCAAAAAACAGGTTCGAAGTATAATTTATCTGCAGTATCAAAATCGGTAGAAACCGTTTCTGGATTACAGTTAATCATGATAGTTTCGTAACCACATTCCGCGGCAGCTAAAACACCATGAACACAACAATAATCGAACTCGATACCTTGACCAATTCTATTTGGACCTGAACCAAGAACTATAATTTTCTTTTTATCGGAAACCACACTTTCATTATCTGCATATCGTTTTCCATCTGCAGTTTCTACATCATTTTCAAATGTAGAGTAATAATAAGGTGTTTTTGCTTTAAATTCTGCCGCACAAGTGTCTACTAATTTATAGACTCTATTAACACCTAATTCTTCTCGTTTATTATACACCTGACTTTCTAAACAACCAAGCATGTGTGCAATTTGTCTATCACCATATCCTTTTTGTTTGGCTTCTAGTAACAAATCTTTTTGAATCGTTTCAATTTTGAACGTTGAAATTTCTTTTTCAAGTATATATAATTCTTCATATTGCTTTAAGAACCACATGTCAATCTTTGTTATTTCATGAATTCTACTTAACGGAATTCCCATCTGAATAGCATCATAAATAACAAAAACACGATCCCAGCTTGCATGTTTCAGCTTGCTTACAATTTGATCGTAATCTTTATATCCTTTTCCATCTGCACCTAAACCGTTACGTTTAATCTCTAGAGATTGTGTTGCTTTATGCAATGCTTCTTGAAAAGAACGACCAATTCCCATTACTTCTCCAACAGATTTCATTTGAAGTCCGAGCGTTCTATCGCTTCCTTCAAACTTATCGAAGTTCCAACGTGGTATTTTCACAATTACATAATCTAAAGTAGGCTCAAATAAAGCAGAAGTAGATTTTGTAATTTGATTTTTTAATTCATCCAAATGATAACCAATCGCTAATTTAGCAGCAATTTTTGCAATAGGATATCCTGTTGCTTTACTCGCTAATGCGGAAGAACGCGAAACACGAGGATTAATCTCAATAGCGATTATATCTTCGTTTTCATCGGGACTTACCGCAAATTGCACATTACATCCACCGGCAAAATCACCAATGCTACGCATCATATGAATAGCCATATCACGCATTCTCTGGTAGGTGGTATCACTTAATGTCATTGCCGGAGCAACGGTTATAGAATCTCCAGTATGAATCCCAATAGGATCCATATTTTCAATAGAACAGATAATTACTACATTATCATTAGCATCTCGTAAAAGTTCTAATTCATATTCTTTCCATCCTATTAATGCTTTATCAATCATTACCTCATGAATTGGAGAAATCTCTAGTCCGCGAGTTAATAATTCATCAAAATCTTCTTCTTTATGTACAAAAGAAGCACCTGCGCCACCTAAAGTGAACGAAGCTCTAATAATTAAAGGAAAACCAAACTCTTGTGCGATTTCTTTTCCTTTTAAATACGAAGTTGCAGTAGCTTGAGGTGCCATTGGCACACCAATTTTAAGCATTAACTCTCTAAACTTCTCTCTATCTTCGGTGATATTAATAGCGTCAATATCTACACCAATAATTTCGACTCCAAAATCTTTCCAAATACCTTTTTCATCGGCTTCAATACACAAATTTAAAGCTGTCTGTCCTCCCATTGTTGGTAAAACGGCATCAATTTCCGGATGTTCCTTTAATATTTGAATTAAAGATTTACTAGTTAAAGGCAACAAGTATACATGATCTGCCATAGAAGGATCAGTCATGATAGTTGCAGGATTAGAATTAATTAAAACGGTTTCTATACCATCTTCTCTTAAGGAGCGTAAAGCTTGAGTTCCTGAATAATCAAACTCACAGGCTTGCCCTATAACAATTGGTCCAGAACCAATAATTAAAATCGATTTTAGTTGCGTGTTTTTTGGCATTTTATTTAATTATAGTGTGTTGCAAAAATAATATTTATTAGATATAAAAAAAGGCGTTACACCTAAGTAACGCCTTTTATATATTAACAATTGTTAATCATTATTTTTTATGTCTTGTTTCAGTTGATACAGACAATTTCTTTCTTCCTTTAGCTCTTCTACGTGCAAGTACTTTTCTTCCATTAGCAGATGCCATTCTTTCTCTGAAACCGTGTTTGTTTCTTCTCTTTCTCTTTGATGGTTGGAACGTTCTTTTTGGCATTGTCTTATTTTTTTAAATCTTCTTAATTATAAATTTTCTCAGGGTTGAGTTTCCTCAAATGTGCGCGCAAATATACAAAGCCTTTTTTATTTAACAAACCAAAATTTAAATATTTTTTTGAAATTTATAAAGCAGTGTATTTCATAAAAATTTAGTTTCTTTGTAATCCACAAATTTTAGTAAAAAATGTACAACAAAAATTTTAAGTTAATTATTGCTGCAGCTATAGTAGGAGTCGCTGTTTGGCAGTTTATAGAAGGTAATATTGGTAACGGTATTATGTTTATTTTATTATCCTTAATCTTCATTTTCTTATACTTTAAAAACGAAATTATTTTATTAGCTTTCTTAAAATTGCGTAAGCAAGATTTTGAAGGAGCGAACAAATGGTTAGATAAAATCAAGAATCCAGAGGCTGCTTTAGTAAAAAAACAGCAAGGTTACTTTAATTATCTTAAAGGTATTATGGTTAGCCAAACGGATATGGGTGAAGCTGAAAAACGATTTAAAAAGGCTATTTCTCTTGGTTTATCTATGGATCATGATTTAGCTATGGCAAAATTAAATTTAGCTGGTATTGCTTTTACTAAAAGAAGAAAGCAAGAAGCGCAAATACTTTTAAAGGAAGCTGAAAAATTAGACAAGCGTGATATGTTGAAAGATCAGATTAAAATGATGAAAGATAATATGAAGCGTGCACAGGCACCAAATCAACATTATGGTCAAGGTGGTTCTATGCGTTCGCAAAAAAGAAAAAGCAGATAATTCTTACTGAATTACCTGTTTTTTATTCGTCCTAAAAACAATAAATAAAATGGTGCTTACTAATAGTAATAGCAAGTACCATGTATTTCCTACCAAGTCTATATAGTTTATTTTGCTTTGAGAAAAGCTTAAGATCATTAATACTTGTGCGCCATAAGGCAATAGTCCTTGCGTAATACAAGCAAAAATATCTAGAATAGACGCTGTTTTCTTATTATCTAAAGCATATTCGTCATTAATCGTTTTCGCAATAGATCCCGCTATAATAATAGATACTGTATTATTGGCAATAGCAACATTAATAGTACTTACTAAACCTGCAATACCAAATTGAGCAGATTTTTTACTTTTAATTAAGGTTTTAATTTTATTTAAAACATAATCTATTCCTCCATTTTTCTCTACTAAAGCAGCCAAACCTCCTGTTAATAAAGACAGTAAAAATATTTCTGTCATACTCGTAAACCCAGAATATGCAATTTTAGTGGATTCTATTAGTGTAAAGTCGCCGTAAACCAGACCCAAAATACCTCCAGAAACAATTCCTAAAAGGAGTGTTACAAATACATTTACTCCAAAAACGGAAAGTAAAATAACTAAAATATAAGGCAGTATTTTTATTATAGAGTAGTTATAAATTACATTTTCGGTGATATTGGTTTCTAAATCAAAACCTTGAATAACTAAAATTACAATAGTAATAATTGCCGCTGGGAGTGCTATTTTTATATTTTCTTTAAACTTATCACTCATCTTACAATCCAGAGATTGGGTAGCAGCAATAGTAGTATCAGATATTACAGACAAATTATCTCCAAACATAGAGCCACCTAGTAATGCACCACAAAGTACTGCAAGAGATGTTCCTCCTTGATCTGCAATACCTATAATAATTGGCGCTAAGGTAACAATGGCACCAACCGAAGTTCCTGTAGAAACAGATAGAAAGGCGGCAATAATAAACACACCAAAATAAATATATTCAATGGCAATAAAGTCTAAACCTAGATTTACAATAGCATCTACACTTCCTGTAGCCTTAGTAATAGCGGCAAAAGCACCAGCTAACAAATAGATTAAACACATGGTTAGTATTTTATCATCTCCACAACCTTTTAAAAGGGTTTTAATTTTTGAGTTAACCGATTGCTTAAACATTAAAAAAGCAACTATAATACCCAAAATAACTGCTATAGGAGCAGGTAGAGCATAAAAGTCGTTTTGGTATAAACCAACGCCTAAAAATGTAAATACAAATACGAATAATGGAATTAATGCTCTAAAACTTGGTGTAATGGGATTCAATTTTGACATTTTTTCTTTTTAATAGAAAGAAGACAAAAAGCAAATAGAGAAGAAATTGAATTAACATTTTTTCCAAAATATTGGCTTATCGCTTTAGCACCTTGCTTGTTATTGCAGGTTGCTATCTCCTTTCGAGATTCTTGATAATTAATTTAAGTCGGCAAATATATAAGAATAAATACTTGGTACGCGCTTAAATTAGATAATTTTAACAAACTATTTAGTAAGTGAAAGATTCACTACCAATTTTAAACAAAAAAAAGGATAGCTCTACATTTAAAGCTATCCTTTTTTAGTAAACAAACACCTATTTATGGGTTTGTGTTATAATGTCCTTCACGAGGAATATCTATTAAATATTTTTTTCTAGATGCATTATTTAATTTTGCTTCTCGTAACCAAGGGTTATGCAGTTTAAGTATTTTGTAATTAATACCAAATCCTTTAGCAAAACTTGCAAAATCATTTACTACAGTATCCACCTCTACTTTATAAGTAGGAATATAACTATATAGATCTTTATCTCTAAAATTAAAACCATACTTATCTGGATGACTTAAAATTTCTTTTAGAGCAACAATTCTAAATACATAGCGCCCCGTTTCTTCCCCTAAAAGTAAATCGTAATAACCAGAAACATCTTGTTCTTTTAGTCTTCTTGCCATTCCTGCCATTCCAGCATTATATCCAGAAGCTGCAAGCGTCCAAGAGCCTAATTTTTCTTTCGATTTTTTTAAGTACACACAAGCAACCTCTGTTGCTAATTCAATATTATAGCGTTCATCTACATTATCATTTACTTCTAAGCCATATTCTCTTCCGGTACCTTTCATTATTTGCCAAACACCACTTGCTCCGGCATGTGATCTTGCATTTGTAAGTCCGCTTTCAATAACCGCTAAGTACTTAAAATCGTCTGGAATACCATGTTTTGCAAGAATAGGTTCTATTATAGGAAAGTACTTTCGTGCACGTTTAAACATTAAAAACCCATTAGATTGCCAGTATGTATTTACTAACAGTTCTCTATCCATACGTTCTAGAATATCTGGATTATGCAATGGTACTTGCTCTCCGGCAAAATCTAAATAACTAGGGACTTGTAACGCGTAAACGTTATAATCGTTAATTATTTTTTTTTCAAAATTCTCGTCTGTTGGCGCATCTTGCAATGCAAAAACAAACAGGCCACATACTCCAAATAATCCAAATAGTGCAAGTGCATTTTTAATCCTTTTCATAGTCCTTGATTTTTTTATAAAGTTAAATAATATATAGCAAAATTTACGCCAGAAATTACTGTAATATCAATTTTGGCAAATTTTCATTAAACCACTTGTATTTATTAATAATCATAATGTGTGTTCCCCCTTTAACCGTGATGCAATCGGTAATATATTTATACGGAAAAACCATGTCTTTATCTCCATGAATATGAATCGCTCCTGGTATTGGTTCTTCTTGCTCCCAACATACTACTTGCTCAATTGCCCAATCTAAATATGCCGCGCTAGTTACCGACATGTATTTTTTATAAAGCGCTACTCTTTTAGTAACGCTTTTACCAAATGTATATTTTGCTAAGGCATCTATATTACCAGCTAAACTAGTTGGCAAAATTTTATAGGCTTTTGTATGTTTTGCAATTTTCATACGTTTTGGCAACTCATGCATCGTTTTCACAGAAGATACAACAAAAAGTTTTCGCAGCTTAATATGCTTGCTCATTTCTTGCACTAAGATACCTCCAAAAGAAACGCCTAGTAACACCACATTATCCTCTTTGATGAAAACTGTCATACGCTTTGCATAATCGCTTAGAGATTCATTTTTATGCGGAATCAGCCATTCTAACCAGTGTATTTGAAACTGGTCTTCAGGTAACTTTATATTTTCAAAAATTGTGGGATTAGCAGCCATTCCAGGCATTAAATACACATGTATAAGTTCTTGATTCATTAGTTTTTAAGTTCTTAATAACTATAAATAACCGATTAATTTTCGTAAATTTACTGCACAAAACTATGCAAAAAAGTTTTGACTCCTTATTTTTCTATTGAATTAAAACAAATTAATTATGATTGATGCAGCTGAATTAATTGATAATGACTTCTTACGTCAATATGAATTAAAAATTGAAGATGAATTAGCAAAAATTGAATATTCTCTTCAAGAAAGAAAAATATTTTTAACCAAACTTATAATTCCTGAGAACCTATTTTCTGAAGATTTTCAAAATGAATTTATAATACTTGTTCTAAAAAATATTGAAGAAAGAAACCTAAGCGTTGTTCCTACAAGTCCGGAAGTAGCTAAGTTTATCAGAAAAAACAGGCAATACAAAAGCATGTTACCTGTAGGATTAAGAATTTAAAACGTATTCAAATACTTTTTACAAATAAAGAACGGAAGCAAGTGCTTCCGTTTTTTTTATACCAATTCTTTTATAAAATCAAACCTTACTAAGCCATCATCATCAATTTTAGTAAGCGTTACTTCTTGTAATGTATTTACTAATTCTGGATTCCAAGGCGCTTTTACTTTTACATAGTTTTCGGTAAACCCATGAATGTATCCTTCTTTATTCTCACTTTCAAATAAAACGGTTCTAGAACTACCAATTTGGCTTTCATAGTAGGCTCTTCGCTTCTTTACAGATAAACCACGTAGCATTTTACTGCGCTTTGCTCGCACGTTTCTAGGCACTTCACCTTCCATAGTAGCTGCAACGGTATTATCTCTTTCTGAATACGTAAAAACGTGTAAATAAGAAATATCTAGTTCATTTAAAAAGTTATAGCTTTCTAAAAACATTTCATCGGTTTCACCAGGGAAACCAACAATCACATCCACACCAATACAGGCATGAGGCATCACTTGTTTTATTCTGTTCACGCGATCTACATACAGCTCTTTCCTGTATCTTCTTCGCATTAACTTTAAAATCTCATTACTTCCGCTTTGCAGTGGAATATGAAAATGAGGGACAAAAGTTCTGCTTTTAGAAACAAAATCTATGGTTTCATTTTTCAATAAATTAGGCTCAATAGAAGAAATACGTAAACGCTCTATACCTTCTACTTCATCTAATGCTTGCACTAGCTCATAGAACGTGTGTTCATGCTTTTTATTACCAAATTCCCCTTTACCATAATCGCCAATATTAACTCCGGTAAGTACAATTTCTTTAATTCCTTTTTCAGAAATTTCTTTTGCATTTTTAAGCACATTTAAAAGTTCGTCACTTCTAGAAATCCCTCGCGCTAAAGGTATTGTACAATAAGTACATTTATAATCACAACCATCTTGCACTTTTAAAAAAGCCCGTGTTCTGTCTCCAATAGAATAGCTACCAACATAAAAGTCTGCTTCTTCTATTTCACAAGAATGTACTTCTCCAAAATCGTTTTTAGCTAAATCGTTTATGTAATCTGTGATTTTAAATTTTTCGGTTGCACCAAGCACTAAATCTACACCATGAACATCTGCTAGTTCTTGTGGTTTAAGTTGCGCATAACAACCTACTGCGGCAACAAAAGCATCCGGATTAATCTTTTGCGCTTGTTTTACAATCGTTTTAAATCGTTTGTCCGCATTTTCTGTTACAGAACATGTGTTAATCACATATATATCTGCCTTCTCCTTAAAATCTACACGCTCAAAACCTTCATCATTAAAGTTTCTTGCGATAGTAGATGTTTCCGAAAAATTAAGTTTACAACCTAAAGTATAAAATGCGACTTTTTTAGTAACGTTCATTCTTGTATTTTTACCAAGTTGCAAATTTACAACTAATAAGTTATATGATAAAACAGATTAAACTCTTTATAAAAGTTACTTTGAATAGCTACGTACTATTTTTTGCTGTCATGGTACTATTCTCTTGTCAAGAAAACACAAAGAATACATCTTCTGTATTTAGATATAACGAGCATAAAAATATTGGTTCTTTAGATCCTGCCTTTGCTAAAGACAATGCAGACATTTGGGCAATTAATCAACTGTTTAATGGTTTAGTACAAATGGATGAAGATCTAAACGTGCAACCTTGCATTGCAAAAAGTTGGACTATTTCTCCCGATGCCCTTACCTACTCTTTTGTACTTCGCGATGACGTAAACTTTCATAAACATCTTCTTTTTGGAAAAGATTCTACCAGAAATGTTATCGCCACGGATTTTGAATACAGCTTCCATCGTTTAAAAGATAAAAAAGTAGCCTCGTCTGGAAGTTGGGTTTTAAATAAAGTAGACCATTTTTCAGCCATAAACGATTCTGTTTTTCAAATACAATTAAAACAACCTTTTCCTGCTTTTTTAGGATTGCTTACCATGAAATATTGCTCTGTAGTTCCAAAAGAGATTGTGACGCATTATAGCAGTGACTTTAGAGCAAATCCTATTGGAACCGGTCCTTTTATATTTAAACGCTGGGAAGAAAACATTAAACTCGTTTTTAGAAAGAATGTTAATTATTTTGAAAAAGATTCCAACGGAAATACCTTGCCCTACTTAGAAGCTGTCGCTATTACTTTTTTACCAGATAAGCAAAGTGAGTTTTTACAATTTGCACAAGGAAATTTAGATTTTGTCTCTGGTTTAGATGCTTCCTATAAAGACGAAATATTAACTGCTACTGGTGCGCTTCGTGATGTATATGCTAAGAATGTACATATGATTCGTGGTCCTTATTTAAACACAGAATATCTTGGATTTTATATGGAAAGTGATGCTATAGAAGTGCAATCCAAATTACTTCGACAAGCTGTAAATTTTGGTTTTGACAGAAAAAAAATGATGACCTATTTAAGAAATGGAATTGGTATTCCTGCTAATGGAGGTTTTATTCCAAAAGGACTTCCTGGTTATCATGCGAATATTGGTTATGATTACCAACCAGAAAAGGCTAAAAATTTAGTCGGACAATATATAAAGGAAACCGGAAACAAAAACCCAGAAATAACGCTTACTACCACTGGGAATTATTTAAGTTTTTGTGAATATATACAACGAGAGTTAAAGAAAACAGGATTAAATATTAAAGTAGATGTGGTTCCTGCTTCTGCTTTAAAAGAAGCAAAGGCTAACGGTAAAACAAACATGTTTAGAGCCAGTTGGGTAGCCGATTATCCAGACGCTCAAAATTATCTTTCTTTATATTACAGTAAGAATTTTGCACCAAACGGACCAAATTATACCCACTTTAAAAATGAACAATTTGACCTTTGGTATGAACAGGCTTTTACGGAAACAAATACGTTACATAGAGAGAAGTTATACGCTAAAATGGATTCTTTAGTAATGCAAGAATCCCCCATAATTGCGATGTTTTATGATGAAGTTGTACGTTTTACTAGAAAAGAAGTAAACGGTTTAGGCATAAACCCAATTAACTTATTAGAATTAAAACAGGTCTACAAAAAGTAACCTATTAGATTTCTAATCTAACATCTTCATATAAGCCTTTTACCAATTTCACTTTTTCTTCAAGGATGCCCATTACAATTAAATACTGGGAAATACCATAGAATAATATAACCGTTACATAATCATAAAGAAAGTTGTGATGATAGAATTGCGCTAAAACAGCAATAGAATCAGCAAAAACAGAAAACAGAATTCCAACTCCCACCATTAAGTAACTTTTTTTATCTACTCCAGATTTTCTTAAATATGCAAACTGTAAGGTAA
>JAGPUY010000190.1 GCA_018067265.1 Oceanihabitans sp.
GGGGACTTAATTGCTAAAATTAGAGTAATTCCTAATGTGTCTTCTTTAACCAATGCAAAAGGTAGTATTGCTATTAATCAAACAGTATTACAAAATTCGCAAATAAACCTGCAAACCCAAGAAGCTAGTTATAATCGCCAAAAGGCATTGTTTGACAAAGGTGTAATCTCTGCAAATGATTTTGAAGCTATAAATAACACGTACTTACAAGCAAAACAAAGTGTAGAGCAAGCAAGAATCAATGTCAATACGGCTAGACAAAATTATGATATTGTAAAAACAGGAACGACTACTGGTTTGGGTAATATCGCGCAAACACAAGTAAGAGCAACCGTTTCAGGAATGGTTTTAGATGTTCCTGTAAAAGAAGGGAACCAAGTAATTGAAGCAAATAACTTTAACGAAGGGACTTCTATTGCATCACTTGCCGATGTGAAGAAAATGATTTTTGAAGGTAAAGTCGATGAAAGTGAAGTAGGTAAAATTAAAGAGGGTTTACCATTAGAAATTACGGTTGGAGCGATTGAGGATAAAAAATTCGATGCGGTTCTAGATTATATAGCACCAAAAGGAGTTGCCGAAAATGGAGCGATTCAATTTGAAATAAAAGGGACACTTCAAAAAATAGATTCAACGTTTATTAGAGCTGGATTAAGTGCAAATGCATCTATTATTTTAGAAAAAGCGGAAAATGTACTAGCTATAAAAGAAGCATTAGTACAATATGATGAGGAAACCAAAAAGCCTTTTGTGGAAATTGAATCTAGTGATCAAACTTTTGAGAAGAGAGATGTGGAGCTAGGAATTAGTGATGGTATTTTTGTAGAAGTAAAAAGTGGCGTTTCTAAAGACGATAAAATAAAGGTGTGGAATCAAGTACAAGGTATTCCTAAATACGCACAAGAGAATTAATTTAAAATAACTGTAACACATTTACATTTATATAGACTTATACTTTAATTATGAAAAAACTTATTTTTATAGTGTTTGCTTTTTTAAGCATTTTAACACAAGCCCAAGAAAAACTATGGACGCTTCAAGAGTGTGTAACGTATGCGTTAGATAACAATATCTCTGTAAAGCAAAGTGAGTTAGATTTACAAAATGCAGAGATTAATAAAAAAGATGCTTTTGGTAACTTTTTACCTAGTCTTAATGGTTCTGGTTCGCATTCCTGGAATATTGGTTTAAACCAAAATATAACAACAGGTTTACTAGAAAATCAAACCACGCAATTTAGCTCGTTAGGATTAAATTCTAGTGTCGATATTTATAAAGGTTTAAGAAACTTCAATGAATTAAGACGTTCTAATCTAGAAATATTAGCTAGTCAATACCAATTAGATAATATAAAAGATAACATGTCGCTAAACATCGCTAATGCTTTTCTTCAAATACTATTTAATAAGGAACAACTAAAAGTATTACAAGCGCAACAAGAAATTACCCAACAAGAATTACAACGTACTAATGATTTAGTAGAAGCTGGCTCTTTACCAAGAGGAGATTTATTAGAAATCCAAGCAACAATAGCTACCCAAGAACAACAAGTTGTCATTGCAGAAAATGCGATTTCATTATCTAAAATAAGCTTAGCACAATTGCTTTTATTAGAAGATTATGAAACTTTTGATATTGTAGATAATGATTATGAAGTACCTCCAACTACTATTTTAAACGAGTCTCCTAAGACTATTATAGCAAAAGCGAAAGAAGCGCGTTACGATATTAAAATTGCAGAAAACAATAGTGAAATTGCAGCATATAATCTTAAAATAGCAAAAGGAGCGTTACAACCAACACTTTCTGGATTTTATAGTTACAGTACTAGAGCATCGTATAGTGATCAAGTAACTGGTTTTACTGTAGATGCGAGTAATCCTTCAACAACTACCCAAATTGGTGTTGTAGAAGGTACAGGGCAATCTGTAATTAATACTTCTCCTAATCTTAATCCAGTATTAGGCGGTCCAGATCCAATCTTTGATCAATTTAGCGCTAATGATGGTCATAATTTTGGAGTACAATTAAGTATCCCTATCTTTAATGGCTTTGCAGTTAAAAATAATATCAGTAGAAGTAAAATAAATTTAGAGAGTACAAAGTATCAATTAAAACAAGCAAATCTAGATTTAGAAACGAACGTATATCAAGCATATAATGATGCAAAAGGAACTTTAAAAGCATATGAAGCTGCTTTAAAAACAGAAGATGCAAGAAGAGAAGCATTTAATTATTCGCAAGAAAGATATAATGTTGGTATGCTAAATGCTTTCGATTTTAGCCAATCTAAAAACAGACTTGAAAACGCGGAAAGCGAAGTAGTAAGAACCAAATACGATTATATATTTAAACTTAAAGTATTAGAATTCTATTTCGGAATTCCTATTACAGCATTAAACTAACAACCATGAGTAAGAAAACAGTAACCATTATTGTAATTATAGTAATTGCATTACTAGCCCTTTTAATTGGCGGAAAAAAAGCAGGATGGTTTGGTAAACAAGGTAATTTTAAAGAAGTAGAAACCAAAAGTATTTCTAAAATTGATATTATTGAAACTGTTTCTGCTACTGGAAAAATTCAACCAGAAATAGAAGTGAAACTTTCTAGTGAAGTATCTGGGGAAATTATTGAACTTCCAATTGTAGAAGGACAACAAGTAAAAAAAGGGGATTTATTAGTTCGTGTAAATCCAGATATTTATCAATCTAGTTTAAACAGAACACAAGCATCTTTACAAAATGTACGTTCTGGTTTAAATCAAGCCGAAGCTTCCCTTAAAGAAGCAAAGTCTAATTACGATAGAAATCAACAACTATTTGATAAAGGTATTATCTCTAAAGCAGATTGGGATAAAGTAATTTCTTCTTATGAAATTGCACAAGCAAGTAAGCAATCTGCATATTACAATGTGCAAAGTTCTGCAGCGACAGTAAATGAAGCTCGTGATAACTTGAACAGAACTAATATTTATGCACCAATGTCTGGGACTATTTCTAAACTAGATGTAGAATTAGGAGAACGTGTTGTAGGTACACAGCAAATGGCTGGAACAGAAATTATGCGTGTGGCCAACTTGACCAATATGGAAGTAGAGGTGGACGTAAACGAGAATGATATTGTAAAAGTAAATATTGGTGATTCTACCATTGTAGAGGTTGATGCCTATTTAAAAAAGGAATTCAAAGGCTTGGTTACAGAAATTGCAAATTCTGCGGATGGTGTTTTAACCGCAGACCAAGTAACCAACTTTAAGGTAAAAGTTAGAATTATTGAAGAGTCTTACAAAGACTTATTGGTAGGAAAAGACGAAAGTTATTCTCCTTTTAGACCTGGAATGACGGCTACTGTAGATATTATCACCAACAAACGAGAAAAAGTAATTGGTGTGCCAATAAGTGCCATTGTAATTAAAACAGATACCTCTTCGACTAAAACAGCATTAAAAAAAGATGCTATAGAAACTGAAAGCGAAGAAAAATTTGAATGCGTTTTTATTAAAGATGGAAGTAAAGCAAAACTTCGAGTGGTAAAAACGGGTGTTCAAGATAATTCTAATATTGAAATTTTAGAAGGCTTACAAGAAGACGAAGAAATTATTACTGGACCATATAACACCGTAACCAAATCGTTGAAAAATGGAGATGATGTAGAAATCAAAAAAGTAGTCATCAAAGATAAAAACGAAGAAGATTAAAACATATTTTGGCTATAATACTTAACATAGAAACAGCAACAACAAACTGCTCAGTCTCTCTTTCTAAAGAAGGAGAGACTTTTGCTTTACAAGAAGATAACAGTAAGCAGTATTCGCATGCAGAACGTTTGCATTTGTATATTGACGACTTGTTGAAACAGAATAATATAAAACCTACAGAACTAGATGCTATTGCGGTAAGCAAAGGACCTGGATCGTATACTGGATTGCGTATTGGTGTTTCGGCAGCAAAAGGGCTGTGTTTCTCATTAGACAAACCTTTAATATCTGTTTCTACTCTAGAAGCGCTTGCTAGACAGGTTAAAGCTGAGGACGGACTAATTGTACCGATGCTAGATGCAAGGCGTATGGAAGTCTATTCTGCAGTATTTGACGCTAGTTTTAATACGGTAAGAGAAATTGAAGCTCAGATTTTAGACGAACACGCTTTTGCTAGTTATTTAGAAAAAGGAAAAGTCTATTTTATTGGTAATGGAGTAGAAAAAACCAAAACATTAATTACACATGAGAATGCGGTTTTTATCGAAGATAAATTACCATCTGCAAATGAAATGTCTGTGATTGCAAATAACAAGTACCAAAATGATGATATAGAAAATGTTGCTTATTTTGAACCCTATTATTTAAAAGATTTTGTGGCTTTAAAGCCCAAACCTAAAGTCTAAAACATAAAAAAACCTTTCCACTTTAAAAGTAGAAAGGTTTTTCTTTTTAGAATAACAAAAAAGCTATTAAGATTCTTTGTGTATTTCTACTTGATGTGGATACGGAATTTCTATTCCAGCAGCATCAAGAGCTTCTTTAACATTTTCGGTAGTTTCAAAGTAAACATCCCAATAATGCTCTGTTTTACACCAAGGTCTAACCGCAAAATTAATAGAACTATCTGCAAGCTCGGATACATTTACTGTAGGAGTAGGAGTTTGAAGTACTTTTGGATTAGCAGTTAAAACTTGCATTAAAACTTCTTTGGTCTTTTTGATATCCGAATCATAACCAACACCAAAAGTTAAATCTACACGACGAGTTCCTTCGGTACTATAATTAATGATATTTCCATTAGATAAGGAACCATTAGGAATAATAATTTCACGATTAGAAAGTCCGGTTAATTTCGTAGTGAAAATTTCTATTTCTTTTACAACACCAATTTCGCCTTGCGCCTCAATTAAATCACCAATTTTTATAGGTTTAAAAATCATAAGTAAAACACCTCCAGCAAAATTACCAAGAGATCCTTGTAAAGCCATTCCAATTGCTAAACCAGCAGCAGCTAAAAGCGCAGCGAAAGAAGTCGTCTCTACACCTAAATTACCAAGAATAGTTATTACTAAAAGTATTTTTAAAACCCAACCAATTAAGTTTAATAGAAACTTTTTAAGACTTTCATCATAGTCTCTTTTATCCATTATCTTAGATACGGCCTTCATTATTTTTTTAATAACCCAAGAACCGATAATCCATATTGCAATAGCGCCAAGAACTTTAATACCATACGTACTTAAGAATTCTATGCCCATGTCTGTCCATTTTTGTATTTCCATAATTTTATTTTGTGATTTATTAATGATTTATTTTGCAAAAATAAGTACTTCATTAAAGAGTAGTGATAAACTAATACGATTTAAAAAGCTATTCTTTGAAATTCTTATTTCATCGTTGTAATTAGAAAAATAACAAGACAGATACTAATGCTAATATTGCGGGAATAGATTGCACGTAAAATAACTTGATTTTTTTCGTGGAATACGCGCCGTAGATTCCGGCAACTACAATACAACTCAATAAAAACACAAGCATATTGGTGTTATTAAGTACTAAACCATACACTAGTCCTGCAGCTAAAAAACCGTTATATAAACCTTGATTTGCAGCTAATACTTTCGTCTTTTCCGCAAATTCGGAACTCTCTATACCAAAGGTTTTTATCACTTTTGGTGTGTTCCATAAAAACATTTCTAGTGCTAAAAAGTAAAAATGTTCCAATGCTACAAAGGCGACTAATACGGTTGCTAAAATTTTCATATATAATTATTTATTTAAGAAGTAAGAACCAAAGTTAGCAAATTTAAAACATAAAAAAAGCGCTCTATACTAGAACGCTTTTTTAGGTATATACTTTTGGAAGTTTATTTTACTTCAAAAGTTAATTTTAAATTTACTCTAAACTCAGTAACTTCATCATCATTAACTACTGCGCTTTGCGATTGTACAAAAACAGATTTAATGTTTTTTACACTTTTAGAAGCATGTTTTACTGCTTTCTTCGTTGCATCTTCCCAACTTTTGTCAGAATTTGCTAATACTTCAATTACTTTCATTATTGCCATAATATGTATTGTTTTAAGTTAAACATTGTTTGAAACCTAAATTTACGAATAATTAAAGCAAAAGTAAAATGTAATTAATATGGATCGAACTATTAGATAAAATGCTATTTTTTTAGATAAAAGGAGTTTTACCCATTTATAGCTTCCACAATCTCGACTCTACCTTTCATCATTTCTCTAAGCATATTCTCAATACCACTTTTTAAAGTATAGGTAGAAGATGGGCAACCACTACAAGCACCTTGTAAAATAACTTTTACTGTTTTGGTAGTAGGATCATAAGATTCGAACTGAATGTTTCCACCATCACTAGCAACCGCTGGCTTTACATACTCTTCTAATATGTTTATAATTTCTTTAGAGGTATCGTCTAGGTTTTCATAGGTTTTATCTAAAGCTTCCGTAGATTTTTTTACGACTTCTGGTGCATTAGCAATCACTACTTCTTTTCCGTTTTCTATAAATGTTCTAATAAACTCACGAAGCTCCATGGTAATATCGTTCCATTCTGCAACTTCATACTTGGTAATAGAAACATAGTTTTCGTCAAGAAAAACACTTTTCACAAAAGGAAAGTGAAATAATTCGGTAGCTAGAGGAGAAGATTTTGCTTCATCAATAGAAGTAAATTCAAAAGTAGCAGCAACTAATTTTTTGTTCGCTACAAATTTTATAACAGAAGGATTAGGTGTGCTTTCTGCATAAACCGTTACTGGAACTTTTTTTGGTGTTGCTTCTTCTTCTACTACAATACCGTCATTATTTAAATAACTTTCTATTTGTTCTGCAACTTCCGCTTGCACATCTTTCCATTCTACAATGTTAAAACGTTCTACAGCGATAAAATTACTAGTTATATATACCTTTTTTACAAAAGGAAGGTAGAATAATTGCTGTGCTAAAGGAGAGTTTTTTGCTTCGTCAATGTTGTTAAACTCAAAGCTTTGGTGTTTGGTTACAAATTGGTTTAACTCAAACTTAATTATAGTAGGATTGTTGGTTTCTTGTATAGAGACTTTAAACGTATTCATTGTCTATCAATTTTTTTTGCAAAAATACTAAAAGAACTCAACAGTTATCTATATATTTAGCTTTTCTTATGTGTGTTATTATGGATTTACGACAAACAACTTAAATCTTTAACTTTTATATCATTATTTATAAAGACTAAATTTTATATATTTGGTGACTAATAATATAATTTAATTCAAAATATTAAGTTGTAACATATGTAAGAAAGTGCATTTTTAACCAATTTGCCTTGAAAACCAAAACTATGAATTTAAAAAAGTTATGCCTTTTAGCTGTGGTCGTATTTTGCTCACAGTTTGTAAACGCTCAAGAAGGACTCCCAATTTATACCGATTACTTAACCGACAACTACTATTTAATCCATCCTTCAATGGCTGGAGCTGCAAATTGTGCGAAGTTAAGAATTACAGGTAGACAACAATGGTTTGGTCAGGATGATGCACCACAACTAGCTACAGTAAGTGTAAATAGTCGAATTGGTGAAACACAATCTGGTATTGGAGCTATTGTATATTCGGATAAAAATGGGTACCATTCTCAAAACGGTATGTATTTAACATATGCACACCATTTAATGTTTTCTAGAAGTGAAGTAGATTTAAATCAGCTTTCTTTTGGATTAAGTATAGGTATGATACAATATAAATTAGATGAAACAGCTTTCTTAAATGAGCCTTTTGATCCTATTATTGCAGGAATAGAGCAAAGCTCTACGAATTTTAATATGGATTTAGGTTTTTCGTATAACCTATATAATTTCTATGCACATGCAACCGTAAAGAATGTGTTGAATAATAAAGGAATTAATAATGATATTGAAATTACAAGTAACTTAAGACGTTATTTGTTTTCCGCTGGTTATGGTTTTGGAAAGTTTGGTAGCGATTGGTCTTATGAGCCTTCTATCTTGTTTCAATATAAAGATGGAACCAAAGAGTCTTCTTTTGATCTTAATCTGAAAACATATAAGAAAATGGACTTTGGTCAAGTATGGGCCGGATTATCTTACAGACGTAGTTTAGATGGTGCTGAGTATATAGACGGTAGTAGTATTAATAGTCAGAAATTACAATACGTTTCTCCTATATTAGGAATTAATTATAATAACTTTATGTTTGCGTATACCTATGCATATCAAGCAAACTCTGTAGTTTTTAATAATGGAGGTTTTCACCAAGTAACACTTGGATTAAACTTTAACTGTAGAAAAGAGAGATACCATTGTAATTGTCCTGCAATTAACTAATGTTATTCTAATAATATAAAAAAAGCCTTCATAATGTATGAAGGCTTTTTTATTGTTTTTTTTTCAGAATCTTAAACTATTCGAAACTTACAAAACACTACGTTTTATAAAACTATTCCCATGTATAGTTTTTCTTTTTTGCCTGTGTTTTAATGGCACCAAGCATCGCGTTTTCTAAATTGTCATTCTCGCCTTTTTGCTGCTTAGTAAGATGTTGCTTCCGTTTTAAGTTTAAATCTTGAATTTGTGTTTGTATCGCTTCACGGGCTTTTC
>JAGPUY010000241.1 GCA_018067265.1 Oceanihabitans sp.
ATTTTTAATGGTAATATTACCATTAGATGGATTTGGAAATACAGTAAATGCATTGTCTAAATTAAATGTTTCATTAGAAAGTGCAGGCTCTACCGTGGTTCCTTTTGTAAATATGATGTTATCAATTCCAAGCTCTTCTGAAGCAGAATTAGAAGAAAACTCAATAATTAACTGCGCAGCGCAACCAACACCAACATAACCAGATAAATCTGCGCTAAGTGTATTCCAACTATTTTCTATTCCTAAGGCATCAATATCACTTCCTGTAGTATCTAACAAGGTGATTTGATTTGTAGAGCAACCTGAAATTTCAACAGTTATTTTAAGAAAATCTTCAAGTTCCCAACCAGTATCATCTAAAATATATTGTAAACTTACTTGAGGATTAACGGTTCCTTCAAGAAATACTTTATCAAAAATCATTGCAACCGTTCCATCTGTATCTTCCATTAAAAAGGCTTGAGTTCCTTCTGGTGGTGCAGCACCAAGTTGAGACGCAACAGACGATGCATTTGCAACACCAAAATAATCCCCATCAGAGAAACCTGCAGGACCATTTGCTGTGTTTGGATCTAGTGTTGTTATATATCCTAAATTTGGATCTGCAGAACTTTCTGTTACAACAACGGTTCCACACGAATTGGAGTAATTTACAAGCATATGTGCACTAGTTGTATTCATATCAACGTAATGACAAGCGGCATTAGAAAAATCTATTCCTACAACACCTTCAAAATTTGCATTTACTTGAGCAAATGAAATCATTGGTAAAAAAAATAGAAAAAGTAATTTTGTTTTCATAGTAGTTTTATTTTTGTGAAATACAAAAGTAACCAACCAAAAAATAAACTACAATATTATTCTAATAAAATCATTAATCTCTTCCACCAAATACTTGAAGCGCCCAATATAACAAGGAAGCTAAAGCACCAATAGCAGCAACTAAATAGGTTCTTGCCGCCCATTTAAGCGCATCTTCAGATCCTGCATATTCTTCTTGCGTCAACATGTTTTTATTTTTTAACCAAGCCAAAGCTCTGTTACTTGCATCATATTCTACAGGTAAAGTAATAAAGCTAAACAACGTAGCAAAGCCCATAAATATTAAACCAGCAACGGCAACCCAATACCCCATTCCCATTCCTGCTGCGCCACCAAGAATTAATCCACCAATGACCAACCATTGTGACATACCAGAAGTTACACTCACTATTGGCACTAAGGCAGATCGCATACCTAAAGCACTATATGCTTGTGCATGTTGTACAGCGTGACCACATTCATGTGCTGCAACTGCCGCTGCTGCTGCATTCGCGTGACTATAAACCACTTCACTTAAGTTTACTGTTTTGTTTTTTGGGTTGTAATGATCTGTTAATTGTCCCGGTGTAGAAATAACTTCTACATCCGTAATACCATGATCTGCAAGCATTTTCTCGGCAATTTCTCTACCGGTTAATCCATTGCGTAAATGTACTTGTGTGTATTTCTTAAATTTTTTCTTTAATTGGTTACTTACCAACCAACTTACAAGCGCTATTGCTCCTATTAATATATAATATCCAATCATTGATTTTTGTTTTAGTCTTTAAATATACTATTTGTATAGCAAAAAATAAGCCAAACATTCGTTAAGAAATTTTGTCAGTTTTTAAGTAAAAGAAATGGAACTACTCGTCTTTTGTTTCTTTCCCAAGAAAATTATTCCTGCAAATGAATCACTTCTATTGCAAAACTATTTTCAAAAACAACGACAAGTTTTTCTGCTTTTGCTTCAAAAAAACTAGGTGGTTTTCCTAAAGCATATACCAAGTGATCGCTTCCTGAAAGCGTAGAATGTGATGCCGGTCCCAATAATGCAATAACCTCTTTTTTGGTTTTACCAATTAGCAATTCACTTTCCATAATATCTTCTGCCAACTTATATCTCGTGGTACGTTCGCTTTGCCATTGCTGCTCATTAAAACGTTCTTCAAAAAGTCCTATTAATGTGGTGCTAAGCACAAAAGCCACAAAGAAAAACAGTCCAATTTTATCATTCCGCTTTAGTTTTAACCACATATTTTTATTGTACATTTAGTTTAGTGTCAATCTATTCCTTGATACGTGTTGCCTTTTGTGTTACAGTTATGGAATAACTAATAACTTCTGGAATTTCTTCACGAACGCCTCCACTATTTTCTTCCAGATTTTTACCTGAAAACACAATCTAAAAAATCATTTTATCTTGCGCTTTCGCGGAAAAACATAAAAGCAAAACTAGGAGGAATGTAAGTCCTTTCCTAATTATTATTTTAGTCTAAAGTATAAAAAAATGGATTCTCTCTTTTGAAAGAATCCATTAAATATATAATACTTCAGATTTATTATCCTACAATATTTACAATTTTACCAGGAACTACAATTACTTTTTTAGGTGTTCTACCCTCTAATTGTGCGATGGTTTTTTCGTTAGTCATTACTGCTTTTTCAATTTCATCCTTACTCAAATCCATAGGTAATTCGATAGTGAAACGCATTTTACCATTAAATGAAATCGGATAATTCTTACTACTTTCTACTAAATGACTTGCATCAAATTTAGGAAAAGCTACCGTAGCTATCGATCCTTCATTACCTAACTGACTATATAATTCTTCCGCAATATGCGGTGCATACGGAGAAACTAAAGCCAATAAAGGTTCTAGCACTTCTTTGCTAGTACATTTTTGTGCAGTAAGTTCATTAACCGCAATCATAAAGGTAGAAACCGAAGTGTTAAAAGAGAAATTCTCGATGTCTTCTTCTACTTTCTTTATGGTTTTATGTAATGTTTTTAAGTTGTCTTTTGTTGCAGCGGCATCATTAACGTTTAATCCGTTTTCTCCAACATACAATTTCCATAGTTTTTTAAGAAAACCGTGAACACCTGTAATACCTGCAGTATTCCAAGGTTTTGCTTGCTCTAAAGGACCTAAAAACATTTCGTATAAACGAAGACTATCTGCGCCATACTGTTCGCAAATCGCATCTGGGTTTACTACATTTAACCAACGTTTTGACATTTTTTCGACCTCCCGACCAACAATAAAAGTTTCATTTTCTTCTGAAATAAATAAAGCTTTTAAATAATCTTTACTTGTTTTATGACTTTTAAACTTTTCAACATCTACTTCATCTGAAGCATTAACTAAATTAACATCAATCCTAATTGGGTTTATATAATAAGTTAAAACAGCTTTTCCTTCTAATAAATCACTTTTAATTTCTTCTTCTAAATTTAGAGTATTTAAAATTTCATTGAAAAGCTTATTTTGCTTTGAAGGATCATGATGTAGTTCACTAATAGCTGATGAGTTAACAGAACTCTTTATATTAGTACTTTCAAATAATATTTCTTTAGAAACTATAACATTAACTTTCGTATCCCTTCCATAATTCAGACTTTCAATTGAAACATGTATTTTATCATTATCAACTTTATATGGTTCTTTCAATTTAGAAACTCTGACGTTAGTAATATTAAAAGCTATAGCACTAGTCCCCAAAATCATCCCTTGGTTGATCAACTTTTTAAAAGGTTCCTCTACACCAACAAATGCTTTGTCTTTTAAAAACTTCGTCCAAAAACGAGAATATAATAAATGTCCGGTTGCGTGCTCGCTTCCACCAATATATAAATCTACATTTTCCCAATAGTTAAGTGCATCTTCGCTAGCAAAGTCTTCACCTCTTTTGGCTTTTTCTTCCATATAACTAAAGAAATACCAAGAACTTCCTGCCCAACCTGGCATGGTGTTTAGTTCTAAAGGGTAGATTCCGTTATCCTCACCTTCGACTGCGCTCAGGTTGACATTTGCGACCACTTTATTGTTTACAGTATCCCAAGCCCAAACATCTGCACGACCTAAAGGTGGCTCGCCAGTTTCGGTTGGTAAATATTTTTCTACTTCTGGTAATGTGATTGGTAAATGTGCTTTATCAATCATTTGCGGCATCCCATTTACATAGTATACTGGAAATGGTTCTCCCCAATAACGTTGTCTAGAAAATACAGCATCACGTAATCTGTAGTTTGTCTTTCCTTCGCCTTGACCCAATTGCTCTAAATCGTAAATAGCACGTTTAGACGCTTTTTTGTAGTTCATTCCGTTAAGGAAATCACTATTTGCAATCTTTACATTGTCCTTAGCAGCATAAGCTTCTTCAGAAATATCTACGCCTTCAAAAATATTAGGTATCGCAATATTAAAATGTTTTGCAAAGTCGTAATCCCTTTGATCACCACAAGGTACAGACATTACTGCTCCTGTTCCGTAACCCGCTAAAACATAATCTCCAATCCAAATTGGAATTGGTTCTTTACTAAAAGGATGTTCTGCATAGGCTCCTGTAAATGCACCAGAAATGGTTTTCACATCCGCCATTCTATCGCGTTCGCTACGTTTCGCTGTTGCTAGTATATACGCATCTACTTCTGCTTTTTGCTCTGGAGTTGTGATTTGAGATACTAATTCGTGCTCTGGAGCTAAAGTCATAAAACTTACTCCGAAAATAGTATCTGGTCGTGTTGTGAAAACTTCTATAACCTGGTTTTCATAATTGGCAGATTGCTTCGTTTCACTCGCAATGACTTTGAAAGTAACAGATGCTCCAACCGATTTACCAATCCAGTTACGTTGACTTTCTTTTAGAGAGTCTGTCCAATCAATAGTATCTAAACCTTGTAATAAACGTTCTGCATAGGCAGAAATTCGCATCGACCATTGCGTCATTTTTTTACGTAGTACAGGATGTCCACCACGTTCGGAAACACCATTTACAATTTCGTCATTCGCTAAAACGGTTCCTAAAGCAGGACACCAATTCACTTCGGTTTCTGCTAAATAGGTTAATCTATATTTAAGAAGAATTTCTTCTTGTTCTTTTTGGTTGAAATTACTCCAAGCTTCCGCTGTAAATACTTCGATGTTATCATCGCAAACGGCGTTCACATTTGCGTTTCCTTCGGAAGCAAAAACAGTAATTAAACTTGAAATTTCTTCCGCTTTATTACTTTCATTATTATACCAAGACTCAAAAAGCTGAATAAAAATCCATTGTGTCCATTTGTAATATTCTGGACTTGAGGTACGCACTTCGCGAGACCAATCGAAAGAAAAACCGATTTGATCTAACTGTCGTCTGTATGTTTTTATATTCGTTTCTGTAGTAACTGCAGGATGCTGACCTGTTTGAATGGCATACTGTTCTGCAGGCAAACCAAAACTATCATAACCTTGTGGATGCAATACATTAAATCCTTTATGGCGTTTGTATCGTGCATAAATATCACTTGCGATATACCCTAATGGATGGCCAACATGTAATCCCGCTCCAGACGGATACGGAAACATATCTAAAACATAATATTTTGGTTTCTCACTAGTATTTGAGGCTTTAAACGTTTGGTTTTCTGCCCAATATTTTTGCCATTTGGCTTCAATCTCGTTGAAATGGTATTGCATTTTATATCTCTTTATTAACCTATTCAAGTAGCATTCACTGCCAATAAAAGGCGGTTTACTGCATACTTTACAAGGCGCAAATTTACGTTTTATTCTAAGACTGTAAAAGGAAGAAGAATCAAAATACGGGTTGCATAAGTTTTCCGGAGTATAATATCCAAATCATGGATAAAATGGCGGATATATTCATCGCAATTCCGAATAATTTCATTTGCAAAAGCGTGTATGGTTTTTCTTTAAAAAGCAGAAAGGTATCTAAAATTAGCCACAAGGAGAAAACTGCTAAAAACCCTGCTAACACATAGTCTTGAAACCAATAGGAAAGAATAAATGTTTCTACCAATAATAGAAATAACATGACTAGTTTCGTGTTTTTTCTTCCTATAACGGTGGCTGTAGTTTTCTTTCCCGCTTGTAAATCTGGTTCAATATCCATAATCTCTCCAGCAATATGTGCTTGAAAAGCAAATAAAGTTAAGTACAAAATGGTTTGCCAAGGTAAATCATGTAAACCATTAAGTTGTACACTAAAAAAAGCAGTAAATACATAGCCCATTTGTATGCAAATTTCAAAAGGCGGACGCTCTTTAATTCGGAAAGGTTTAAAATTATAAACAATATTTATCACTATCATAAACAGCAATAACAGTAACATTTTAAATCCGGAAACAATCGTAAAATAAATAACAAAAGGAGAAACAATAAGTACCACCTTTTTAATAATGGAAGCTAATTGTTTCTTGGTCGATCTTGCGCCAAATAGGAAGTTTCCTTTTCTTTCGTTGATTTCATCTGAACTATAATCGTTATAATCATTCAATCCATACACCAAATAATTCAAAGGAAAAGTAACAAATAGCAAACCAATCCAAAAGTTAGTTTCGCACCAAAAATCTAATTCCAAACTAAAAGGAACTAGATAAATCCAGATGGTTGGAAACCATAAACCTGGACGAGAAATTTTTAAATCGTGAATCAAATCCGTGTGAATTATGAAATTACTAGTAGGTTAAAGGTAATACAACACTATTAAAAGTTTAAACGTTATAATAATGGAAGCGATGAAACGAGCTACTTTATTATTAAAAAGAACATGCGATGTATAGGATTCTCGAATTCTTGGGAAAGCCTTTTTTATTGGAAAATAAAAGACTTGCATCTTTTAAAGTTTCTTTTCATTTTCTTTATTATTTTTACAGCATTAACAAATCCTTTTTATGAGCGCATCTTTTGAAAAATACCAGAAACGTAAACTTATTTCATCTTACTTTTCGGTGGTATTAAGTATTGCTTTAGTCCTGTTTTTATTAGGACTATTAGGTATGCTAATTCTAAATGCAAAAAAGGTTTCCGATCACTTTAAAGAGCAAGTAGTGGTTACTATTTACTTAAAAGATAATGCAAAAGATGTAGAGACTAAGCAATTGGAAAAGAGTTTGGCTTTGGCAGATTACGTAAAATCGACAGATTATGTAACTAAAGAACAAGCTGCAGCATCCATGAAAGCGGAAAACGGCGAGGATTTTATGGAGTTTTTGGGATACAATCCTTTACAAAACTCTATTGATGTGCATTTAAAAGCAGATTATGTAACCTCACAACATTTAGAAGAAATAGCCAAAGAAGCATTAAACAAAAACTTTGTAGACGAAGTTCGTTATGATAATGATTTGGTGACTTTAATGAATAATAACGTAAAAAAAATAAGCTTTTGGGTGTTAATCCTAAGTGGTATTTTCACTTTAATCGCTGTGCTATTAATTAATAGTTCTATCCGTTTAGCGGTTTACGCAAAACGATTTACCATAAAAACCATGCAAATGGTTGGCGCTACCAAACGTTTTATTCGTAGACCTTTTGTTTGGAAAAGTGTGCAATTAGGAATCATTGGAGCAATTATTGCCATGTTAGGAATGGCGGTTGTTTTATATTACTTAAACCTGACTTTCCCAGAACTAGACTTAATGCGAAATCCTATTTTAATTGGTGCTTTATTTGCTGGTGTTTTTCTTTTAGGTATAATAATCACTTGGTTTTCCACCTTTTTTGCAACACAACGTTTCTTAAATTTAAAAACCGATCAGTTGTATTAATTTGCAATAAATCATGTATTTACACGTTGGTTTTATCACAGCCAACCTTTAAGAATTATGCGAAAATTAATTCCTACTCTGTTTTTATTCTTTCTATTGACCTCTTGTATGGTTAAGAATAACTCATTAAAAAATACTGTAAAACAAAACATTATAGTTACTAAAATTACGGAAGGAGGCGTTAAGGACATTATTTTTCATGATAACGGTTCGGACTTCTACTATATAAATCGTGGGTTAGAAAACGGATTAAATTTAGATTCTCTTAACGCTAAAGTTTTAAATAAAACCGTTACTTTGCATCTAGCAAAATTAATTGGAGGAGCTACTTCAGAGCACATTGCCCAATTAACGCTAGGTGATGAAATTATTTACACAGAATTTAAATAAAATGGGAGAACAAAAACGTAAAGAAGAAACAAAAAGCGAATTTATTTTTGGTAGAAAAAACTATAAATTCATGTTTATTGGTTTAGCTTGTATTGCGCTAGGTTTTATTTTAATGTCTGGTGGAGGAAGCGATGATCCTACCGTTTTTAATCCTGAAATTTTTAGCTGGAGAAGAATTCGATTAGCACCGACTTTAGTCCTTATTGGATTTGGATTTCAAATTTATGCGATTCTTTTAAATCCGAATAAAAGTAAAAAAACAAACGTTTAATCTTCAAATTACAAGTGCAAAATAACAATTGGTACTAGTATTTTAATACTTTTGCCAACATGAATGTTATAGACTCCATTATTTTAGGAATAATACAAGGATTAACAGAGTTTCTTCCTGTATCATCAAGTGGCCATTTAGAACTTGGTAAAGCCATACTTGGCGATAATTCGGTTCCAGAAGAAAGCCTACTTTTTACCGTAGTTTTACACTTTGCAACCGCTTTGAGTACCATTGTTGTTTTTAGAAAAGACATTCTTAGTTTACTTAAAGGTGTTTTCAAATTCGAATGGAACGAAGATTTACAATTTGTATCTAAAATCGCGCTTTCTATGCTTCCCGCAGTTGTAGTAGGTTTATTTTTTGAAGAACAATTAGAAGCACTATTTGGAGGTAATATCATGCTAGTAGGATGCATGCTACTTGTAACAGCAGCTTTACTATTTTTAGCAGACAAAGCAAAAGACACCGATAAAAAAGTAACCTTTAAAAATGCGTTTGTTATTGGGATTTCGCAAGCAATTGCCATGTTACCAGGAATTTCTCGATCTGGTGCAACCATTTCCACTTCTGTTTTATTAGGAAACGATAAAACGAAAGCAGCACGTTTTTCCTTTTTAATGGTTGTTCCTTTAATCTTCGGAAAAATTGCGAAAGATCTTTTAAGTGGTGATTTAATTTCTGAAACACATAATATTTCCTCTCTATCCGCAGGATTTATTGCAGCCTTTATTGCTGGATTATTTGCTTGTACTTGGATGATTTCTTTAGTCAAAAAAAGTAAGCTATCTTACTTCGCTATTTATTGTGCTATCGTAGGTGTTATTGCCATAATCTTTTCTTTTTTAAACTAATATGCTAACCGAAGAAGACTACAAATCCGGACAAGTTTTATTAATAGATAAACCCTTAAACTGGACCTCTTTTCAAGTGGTAAACAAACTACGTTGGAAAATCAGACAGACCTTCAATATTAAAAAAATTAAAGTTGGCCATGCAGGAACTTTAGATCCTTTAGCTACTGGTTTACTCATTATTTGTACTGGAAAAATGACCAAGCAAATTGATACTTTTCAAGGTCAGATTAAAGAATATACAGGAACTATTGTTTTAGGTGGAACAACGCCTTCTTATGATTTAGAATCCGAAATAAACGAAACATTTCCTACCGATCATATTACAAAGGATTTAGTAGAAGAAGCTACGAAACAATTCATTGGTGAGATCGATCAATTTCCTCCAGTTTTTTCTGCATTAAAAAAAGACGGAAAGCGTTTATACGAATACGCAAGAGCTGGCGAAGAAGTAGAAATTGCATCTAGAAAAATCACTATTGATACTTTTGAAATTACGCGTTTTGAAAACAACGAAGTCGATTTTAGAGTGGTTTGTAGCAAAGGAACTTACATTCGCTCTTTAGCACACGACTTCGGAAAAGCTTTACATTCTGGAGGACATCTTTCCGTTTTAAGAAGAACAAAAATTGGTGCTTATCATGTAGATAATGCAGTAACTATCGAAGCTTTTATGGAAGAATTAGATGCTTAAAAAATCTATTTTTTCATTTTTAACGTATCTTTAAGTGCCACCACTTAATAAAACACGTTATGAACCTACATGCAATTCAATAACAAACATAAAGCGATGTCTATTACGTTTCTTATCTCAGGAACGATAGTTTTAAGTATGTTTAATTTTCATATTTTAAAGCATACGGAAGAAGTTGCAGAAACCTTCTATGAAATAGAGCCTGCAAAGGAAATCACAGAAACCGAATTAGAAGAACAGGAAAAAACGGCAAAAGCCGAAACCAACCAAGCTTACAATCAAAACCAGAAAAGCAAAAGCCAAACGTATTCTCAAAGAAGAATTGCGCCTCCAGAGGATTATGTAAGACCAGATTTAAGTCATTCGGAAGATGGAATTGCTAACAAAAAGGATAAACCCAAAAAAGAATCTAGTGTAGAAAAAGACGAATTAAACTCTTTTAGTAAAGTAAATGAGGTGCTTAAAAAGCAATTGGATGAAAACAATAATGCGAAAAGCTCTGTTAGTTATTCCTTAGTAAACCGAAAGCACAAATACTTGCCAACACCTATTTATTTATGTGAGGAAAGTGGTAAAATAGTAATAAATATTACGGTGAATACTTCCGGGAAAGTTACAGGTACCTCTTACAATAATGCTTCCAACTCTTCCAATAATTGCCTTATAGAACACGCATTAGAATATGCTGAAAAAGCAAGATTTAATCGTAATACTTCAGAAGGAGCACAAATTGGTACGATTACTTTTTATTTTGAAGGTAAATAAGTAATACCCTTTTTTATACCAAAAAAACAAGATCTACAAGGTTTTAAAAACCTCGCAGAAAACAATTCTCCACAAATAACTCTCTTACGAGCACCTTCCTTTAGCAAAAGGAAGGTGTATTTTGTGCAAGCAAAATTCGGAAGGTTTGAAGTAAAAGAGCAAAGCGATTTTTAATTAAACACTTAATAATTCTACCAAATCATCCACTGCATTTTGTCCTTTATCTTTATTGTACCAACGTTGTAAATCTTCTTTAAACTCTGGAGTTAACATGCCATGTTTCGCTTTGTAATCGTTTACTAATTGTGTCGCTCCACTAGGTCTTGGCCCAAAGGTATTTATCACTTCACCAGAAGTTTCATCTACCATAATTAATTTAGGAATAGACTTTCCGCCATTCGTTAAAAAGCTATTCATTAACGCTTCATTCTCATCTCGCAATACCACTTTCACATTAATATTGGCATTTAGTTCTGCAACTTTCTGCATTACAGGAACTACATGCGCAGCATCACCACACCAGCTTTCTGTAAGTACTAACCAGGTAATTTTTTTATCTATTTTTTCAATGCGTTCTTTAACCGCCGCATTCACTTTCAAGGTTTTATCCCAACGCTTCATTCGTTTTGCATTAAGCATGGTATATTCTACAAGATTTTCAGATTTATCTGTTCCTGTAGTATCCTTGTTTTCCACTAAATTATTAACTAATGTGGTGTATTCGGTATAGCTAATTCCTTTTGCTAAACTGTCTTTAATTATATTGTTCATCTTCTTTATTTCTTCAGGTAAAAATAGTTACTTAACTATTTATAAATTATGACTTTTATCATAATCTATGTCTATCTTTATAACAAAAACTTACAAGTCCATAATAGGCATTTAGCAAATGATTTTTTTACTTTTAGCTTTGTAAGGTTACTTGATTAAGTCGAATTATAAAAAGGAAATGTAATGGAAAAACATAGATGCGGTTGGTGTGTTGGTGATGCTTTATACGAAGCATATCACGATCAAGAATGGGGAAATCCTGTTTATGATGATGCAACACTTTTTGAATTTTTAGTTTTAGAAACTTTTCAAGCTGGTTTAAGTTGGATTACTATTTTACGTAAACGGAACCACTTTTTTGATGCTTTTGATCAATTTGATTACAAGAAAATAGCAGATTACAAAGAAGACAAAGTCCAAGAACTACTTGAAAATTCTGGAATAATTAGAAACAAACTAAAAGTAAGAAGTGCAATAACAAATGCAAAATTGTTTATGGATATCCAAAAAGAGTTTGGAAGTTTCAGTACATATGTTTGGGCTTTTGTAGATGGCAAACCCATAAAAAATAAAGTTACAACCTACAAAGATGCGCCTGCAAATACTGCTATTAGCGATGCCTTGAGTAAAGATTTAAAGAAACGTGGTTTTAAGTTTGTAGGCTCTACCATTATGTATGCCTTTATGCAAGCAACTGGCATGATAAACGATCATGAGGTAGGTTGTTTTAGGTATCATGAAGTTTAGCTCATGAGCTCGAAAATTTCAATATTATAGTCCGTTTGAGTGAAATTCTTTTTTAAGAATTTTAAATCGGAAAGATGAACTAATTTACTAAAAAGCTTCTCGATACAATTTCTCATACTTCAAAATCACTCGAAGTGACAAAATAGGATCAAAGATACTTCAAAAAGTCTTCTCTAGAAATATCTTCTGCACCAAGACTTTCTAAGTGGTTTGTGTATACTTGGCAGTCAATCAATTTATAATTGGTATTTTGTATAAAAGTGATAAAAGCCACTTTACTGGCATTACTAACATTGGTAAACATGCTTTCTCCGCAAAAAACACCATTGTTTAAATCTAAACCATAAAGGCCACCAACGAGTTCTTCCTCTTGCCAAACCTCCACAGATTTTGCATAACCTAATTCATGTAATTTGATATAGGCTTGCACCATGGCATCAGTTATCCATGTTCCCGATTGCCCTTCGCGTTTTGCTATGGAACACGCCTTGATAACACTTAAAAAATCTTGATTTACAGTAACTGTAAAATCTGATTTTTTTAGGACTTGTTTCATGCTTTTAGAAACTTTAAGCTTTTCTGGAAACAAAACAAACCTAGGATCTGGAGACCACCATAAGACGGGGTCGCCATCATTAAACCAAGGAAAAATGCCACTTTGGTATGCTAGCAAAAGTCTTGCTACACTTAAATCACCACCAATGGCAAGCAAACCTTCTTCGTCTGCTGCTTGCACATTTGGAAATATTATATTTTGGTCTAATACATACATGGGTTAAAAATAAAAAACCTCAATGACATTTGACATTGAGGTTCTGTTTATTTCAATAAGAGCACTTTAATGATGCTCCATATGACAATTTTTTACTAATTAAAATGGTAAATCATCATGATCTTCTTCATTTACATTTGCTGCAGGTTCAAAAGCGTCTGCTGGTGGTACTGGAGGCATTTCGCCAGAAGCACTTTCTCCCTGTGCAGCTTCAATTCTCCAACCTTGAATAGAGTTGAAATATTTAGTTTCTCC
>JAGPUY010000229.1 GCA_018067265.1 Oceanihabitans sp.
ATGTGGTTAAAAAAAGAAACGGTAAAAGAATAGCTGTTTTTTTCATTAAAAATATTTTAAGGACTAATAGTTTTAAGAGACTAAAGATAAGTTATTTCCTTTTTATTTTGTTTTATTAGGTATAAAAGTGAAAATAGAATATCTAAAAATTAAAGAATAAAACACTGTATCTTTACATAAAATATTGAAGTTTACTATGCCAACAGAATGTCTTGCTTTTAAAAAAACCAACTATTTTTCATCTTTAATCTGTGATTATTTAGAAGAAAATAAGGAGCTACAACCTTTTTATAATAACTTTCCAAAATTGGAAAATTTTAAAAAGCAGATAGAAGAGAAAACGGCATTTGTTAAATCGGAGTCCAGAACTATTTTATCGGAAGCATTAAAAAATCAATATAAAAACACCGAAGTTTCTGCAAAAACCCTTCAAAATATTGACGATTTAAAACTAGATAATACATTTACCATTACCACAGGGCATCAATTAAACTTGTTTACTGGACCTTTGTATTTCCTATTTAAAATTGTTTCTGTTATCAATTTAGCTACGCAATTAAAACAAGAGTATCCAAATAGTAATTTTGTGCCAATCTATTGGATGGCAACCGAAGACCACGATTTTGACGAAATTAATTATTTCAACTTTAAAGGAAAAAAAGTACAGTGGAATAAGAATGCTTCTGGAGCAGTTGGAGAACTTTCTACCGAAGGATTAGAGGACGTATTCGACGTTTTCACCAAAGAACTTGGTGCAGGAAAAAATGCAGAAACCTTAAGAGACCTATTTCAGTCTGCCTATCTAAAACATGATAATTTAGCAGACGCAACTTTGTATTTAGCAAATGCTTTATTCGCCGAATATGGTTTGGTAATTGTAGAAGCAAATACTAAAAGTTTGAAAGAATTATTTGTTCCATATATTGAAGAAGAACTTCTAAAACAGACTTCTTTTAAAACGGTATCGGAAACCAATAAACGACTAGAAGCATTATCCAGCGTTAGTAAAATTCAGGTAAACCCGAGAGAAATAAATTTATTCTACTTAAAAGAGAACCTTAGAGAGCGAATCGTTTTTGAAGACGAAGCGTATAAAGTGCTCAACACAAAGATTACGTGGAGCAAGAGTGAGATACTAAAAGAAGTCTCCGACTTCCCGCAACGCTTTAGCCCAAATGTAATTATGCGACCATTATACCAAGAAGTGATTCTGCCAAACCTTTGTTATACAGGTGGCGGCGGAGAATTGGCCTATTGGTTACAATTAAAAGATTATTTTGAAGCCGTAAAAGTGCCTTTTCCAATGCTATTACTAAGAAATTCTGCTTTAATAAAAACAGAGAAACAAGCATATAAATTAAGCAAGCTTCATATTAGTAACGAAGATCTTTTCTTAAAGCGAGATGCCTTTATTAATAAAAAAGTAAGACAGATTTCTAATGTTGATATCGATTTTTCGGAACAACTAAAACAATTACAACAGCAATTTAAAGACTTATACACTTTAGCCGAACAAACCGATAAATCATTTATTGGCGCAGTTGCAGCACAAGAAAAAAAGCAAATCAACGGATTACAACAATTAGAGAAACGTTTGCTTACCGCACAAAAGCGGAAACTAAAAGATCAAGTAGAACGCATGACAGCGCTTCAAAATGAGCTGTTTCCGAATGCTAGTTTACAAGAACGTAATACCAATTTTTCGGAATTATATTTAGAATTCGGAGAACAATTAGTGCCAAAATTAATAGAAGAACTAAAACCTTTACAAGGCGATTTTACAATTATAACGCTGTAGTTTGTAGTCGCAGTGTTCAGTAAGCAGTATTCAGTGTTTAATAAGCAGTGTTCAGTAAGCGGTATTCAGTGTTCAGTAAACAGTAAGCAGTATTCACTAGACAGTAAACATTTTTTTTGCATTATTTTCCCAATATAATTTCAATTTTTCAGTAACACCTTTCAAAGACCTCCAAGAATAATACTAACTATGAATAGAAGTTTATACCGCTCCGCGAAACGCCGTGTTCCTCTGTGCATCTCGGTGAAATAGAAATTCAGTCATCAGTCTTCAGTAAACAGTCTTTACTAGGCAGTGTCGATTTTTAATTACACGCCTTCCGTTTTATTTTAATAAAAAAGTTTAAAATTCTCTTAAAAAAGTTTACGTATCGTTCCCGATTAAAAAATCAATTCCTATTTTTGCGCATGCAACACAACAAGGTACTTATATTAGATTTCGGATCGCAATACACACAACTAATTGCGCGTAGAGTTAGAGAGCTTAACATCTTATCTGAAATACACCCATTCAACAAAATTCCGGCAAACATAGAAGATTACAAAGCAGTAATTCTTTCTGGTAGTCCAAACTCGGTACGAGGAGAAGACGTTTTACATCCAGATTTATCCAAAATTAGAGGACATAAGCCTTTATTAACCGTTTGTTATGGCGCACAATACTTAGCACATTTTTCTGGTGGTGAAGTAGCACCTTCCAACACTAGAGAATATGGTAGAGCGAACTTAAGTTTTGTAAAAGAAGACGAAGCCTTTTTTAGCCAAATCTCTAAAGGAAGCCAAGTATGGATGAGTCATAGTGATACCATAAAAACACTACCAACAAACGGTGTGCTTCTTGCAAGTACGCATGACGTAGAAAATGCAGCCTATAAAATTGAAGGCGAAAAAACATATGCAATACAATTTCATCCAGAAGTATATCACTCTACAGACGGAAAACAATTACTAGAAAATTTCTTAGTACATATTGCAGGTTTAGATCAAGATTGGACACCAGATTCTTTTGTAGAAGAAACCGTTCAAGACCTCAAAGACAAATTAAAAAAAGATAAAGTAGTACTCGGTTTATCTGGAGGCGTAGATTCTTCGGTTGCCGCAATGTTACTGCACAAGGCTATTGGTGAAAACCTATATTGCATCTTTGTAAACAATGGTTTACTTCGTAAAAACGAATACGAAAGTGTATTAGAGCAATACAGCGGCATGGGCCTAAATGTAAAAGGAGTAGATGCTTCGGCACGCTTTTTGGATGCACTTGCAGGATTAAGCGACCCAGAATTAAAGCGTAAAGCAATTGGGCGTGTATTTATCGAAGTGTTTGATGATGAAGCACATCAAATCGAAGACGTAAAATGGCTAGCACAAGGTACCATTTATCCAGATGTTATAGAAAGTGTTTCTGCAACTGGAGGACCAAGCGCAACCATAAAAAGTCATCATAATGTAGGTGGTTTACCAGACTTTATGAAACTTAAAATAGTAGAGCCTCTTAAAGCATTATTTAAAGATGAAGTACGTCGCGTTGGTGCATCGATGCAAATGGACAAAGCCTTATTAGGTCGTCATCCATTTCCTGGGCCAGGACTTGCAATCCGTATTTTAGGAGATATCACTCCAGAAAAAGTACGTATTTTGCAAGAAGTAGATGCTGTATTTATAGACAACCTAAGAAAATGGAATCTATACGATAGCGTTTGGCAAGCAGGAGCAATCCTACTTCCAGTAAATAGCGTTGGTGTCATGGGAGATGAACGTACGTATGAAAAATGTGTGGCATTAAGAGCAGTAGAAAGTACCGATGGTATGACCGCAGATTGGGTGAATTTACCGTATGAATTTTTACAAAAAACCTCTAACGAGATAATAAATAAAGTAAAAGGCGTTAATAGAGTAGTGTACGATATTAGTAGCAAGCCGCCAGCAACCATTGAGTGGGAATAAAATAAGCAACGTCACTTCGAGTGATCCCGATTTTTTTTCAGGATTGTATCGCGAAGTAGTTTAGCAAACCAAAGCTTCATCCTAGGTTGGGCGTTACTTTTTGTGATCCTGCAAGGTTTTTAAAACCTTGCAGGATCACAAAAAGTCAGGCTTTACGTTGCAATCTTTTTTAAGAAAAATAAAAAAGGATTTACACTGCAATCCTTAACGCAGGAATACTTGCAAGAGAAAGTAACCAATTCGAGTTAAGGAGGAATTAAAGAAGTTAAGTAACAATAAAAAAGATACCTGCCTTCGCAGGCATTAAAGATGAAGAATTTAATATATATATTCAGTTTCGTTTTATTATTCAGTTGTGCAACAACAACACAAGCGCAAAACTATAAAACACATAAAGTAAGATCTGGAGAAACCATTGAAGGTATTGCAAAACAATACAACATAACGCCTTATGATATATATGCATTAAATCCAGATGCCAAAAAAGAATTAAAGGATAATGCGGTTCTAATTATTCCGAATTCTAAAATAGCAACACCAGAAACCATAACGACAACCGTAAGAGAGTTTCAAAACTTTAAAGAACATAAGGTAAAACGTAAAGAAACCCTGTACAGTTTATCTAAAAAGTATAATGTAGCCCAAGACGAAATTAAAAAACACAATCCGTCATTATATGCCAATAACTTAAGAAAAGGAGACCGAATTAAAATTCCGGTTTACAAAACAAAAACAATTGTAGAAACCGTAAAAACAACTAGTGATTATACCGTTTTACCAAAAGAAGGAAAATGGCGAATTGCGTATAAATTCGGAATTACAGTAGATGAGCTAGAAGCCTTAAATCCTAATATGGGAGCGACATTGGATGTTGGACAAATACTACAAGTGCCAATCCTAGAAACTGCAGAGGTAAAACAAATTGACGAAAGATATTCGTACTATTCGGTGTTACCAAAAGAAGGTTTTTATCGTTTAAAAATTAAATTAGGACTAGAGCAAGAAGCACTAGAAGCGTTAAACCCAATATTAAAAGAAACAGGATTAAAATCAGGAATGGTTTTAAAAATTCCATTTTCTAGTGACATAACAGAAACAGGAGAATCTTTAGCGAATAGCACAACAGCTGCCGCTTCCAGTCTAGTTAGTAAAATTAGAAATTACGAAACTAAAAACATTGCCATCCTATTACCTTTTAAATTAAACAGAGTAAATGCCGATTCTGTTTATGACGCTAAAAAGCAGATTGAAAACGATAACTTTTTAGGTACTTCTTTAGATTTTCATTCCGGAGTTTTAATGGCGGTAGATTCGCTTAAAAAACTAGGAATTTCTTTAAAAGTAGATGTATACGATACTAAAAATGAATTAAGTGAAGTTTCTCATTTATTAAATACTAAAAATATTGAAGACGCAGATGCGGTTATTGGTCCGTTAATGACTAAAAATTTCGAACGTGTTGCTTCTCACTTAAAAGGGAAAAATATTCCTGTGATTTCTCCTAATTTAAAGGATTTAAAATTATCAGAAAACGTGTTTCAGTCCATGCCTTCTTCCGCTTTATTACAAACAAAAATGATTAGTTTTGTTAAGGCAGATAGTACCAAAAGTCATGTGATTATTATTGCAGATGCTAAAAATTCAGCAATTAGTAATGCTATAAAAAGAGAAATTGGTACGGCATCACAAATACATTCAAGAAAAGATAAAGAAGGAAAAGATTCGTATTATGTTTTAGAAAATGATATTGTTGGTAAATTAAAACGAGGAAAAAATATCATCTTTTTAGAAACCGGAAATTATACTTTTGTATCTAATGTTACTAGTATTTTAAACTCGTTAAATAACAACGATACTAAAATTGTTTTGGCAACCACCAATATGAATGCTGCCTTTGAGAATGATGAGATTTCCAACTATCATTTATCGAATCTTAATTTTCATTTTCCAACCGTTTCTAAAACCTATAATGATGATGAAAATGCTTTTGCCAAAGAGTACAAGAAAAAATACGGAGCAACTCCAAATAAAACAGCAGTTAGAGGTTTTGATTTGATGATGGATGTTGTTTTGCGTCTTTCGGCTTCAGAAAGTATTTATAGCTCTGTAAACGAGTTTCCGTTAACGGAATATGTAGAAAATAAATTCGCATATCACAAACACCTTTTCGGAGGATATTATAACAATACGATATACGTAGTGAAATATGAAGATTTAAAAATAGTAGAAGCGAAATAAAATGTTTTTAAGAATATGCCTTATCCTTTTTTGTACAGTCACACTTCATAAAGAAGCGTCTACAATTTCTTGGAGTGCATCGTACCAACTTTCTTGGAGCGATTTTAAAGGACCTTCAAAAACAGATACAGATGCCGTGGCAACAACAGCTTCTGGTATTACCTTTAGTTATTCGATTAAAAAAACAAGTAAAAAAGAAATCGTAGGTTTTAAAACAAAGATATTTGCGCATTTTTATCCCGAGAAATCTTGGTATAAAGCAGAGGAAGCAGACAATCACATCTTAGCACATGAGCAATTTCATTTTAATATTACCGAGTTGCACGCTAGAAAGTTTAGACAACGCGTATCGCAATTAGAAGCATCACCTGCTTTAAACAAGCAACTAGGTAAAATACATCAAGAGATAAATCAAGAGCTTTCTAGTCTTCAAAAACTCTATGATGCAGAAACCGATTTTTCTAGAAATTACGAACTACAATCCCATTGGCAAAATCATATCGAAACCGAATTAGCCAAATTAGAGACCTTTAAATCGAAACAATAGGCATGCAATTACAGCCAGATAGAGAATTTCTTGTGAAACTCGCACATACCAAAATGCCTTTTGGTAAGTATGAAGGTCGGTATTTAATTGATTTACCAGAACATTATGTGGTTTGGTATCACAACAAAGGATTCCCA